>NZ_CAUPMI010000026.1:0-29797 GCF_963512375.1 uncultured Anaerococcus sp. | reverse complement strand
CGTGCCATAAATTACAAGATTAATTATTTTCTCTTGACATTTGATAGCTGGTCTATTGTCTTTTTATTTATATACCCACAAACCTTTTCCTCTAATCTTTTTTTTATTTTATCGTATAGTATAAATATAATTTACAAAGGAGAATTTATGACTGAAATAAAAGATATTTTAAGCTACGAATTTCTTTCAGAATTAGTAGTTTCTAATGATGGCAAAAAAATCGCCTATAAAAAAACAAGAGCAAATGAAAAAGACAATAAATACGACACAAATCTTTTTGTCTTCGATAAGGACCTAGGAAAATCCTACAGGCTAACAGATTCTGGATCTAATCCTATTTGTGCCTTCGATAAGGACAATAATTTAATCTATAAAAGATATACTGATGATGAAACTGATAGCTTTTACATCTCAGATGGGGCTGGTCTTGGAGAGGAGATCTTTAAGATTGACCTTGATGTTAAATCTATAAAATGGCTTAAGGATGATATCTTCCTAATTTCTGCAAGCAAGAAAAAATCCAAAGAAGAAAAGGAAGCAGAAAAAGAAAATTCTTACTTCAAGGAACTAACAAGCCTTCCTTTCTGGTTTAATGGCGCAGGCTACTTAAAGGATACAACTACCTATTATTATCTTTACAAGCTTTCTGATAAGTCCCTTACAGAAATTTTAAAATCAGATAAGGATAACAGCGTAGGAATCGTCGATATAGATGAAAATCTTGAAAAAATAGTCTATACAAGAGGCCATGAAGATGCAAATAAGGTCATGGAATTTCTAGATTCTATAGTAGTCAAAGATTTAAAAACTGGCGAAGAAAAAATCCTAAGTGAGAAATCTCACTCAATCTTTACAATCAAATTTATAGAAGCTGAGATAGTTTTTGTAGGCAGCGACCTAAAATCTGGCGGAATCAATGAAGATTGCTTTATCTACAAAATTGACGAAGATGGAAAGATTACAAAAATAAATGACGATGACTTTGATAAGTCCTTTGGTAATTCCATAGGAACTGATGCCAGATTTGGAGGAGCTAAGACCTTCCAAGTTAAGAATAATAGGCTATACTTTGTAGTAACAGAAAAAGAAGAATCCAAGCTTTATTCTATAAACTTAAAAGGAGACCTCCGTTTAGAACTTGATGGTTGTGTAGAAGATTTCTCTGTGACAGATAATGATATATATTATCTAGAAATGACAAAAAATACCCTAGCTGAGCTTAAAGAAAAATCTACTGGCAAGACCCTGGTAGAAAATAAAATCAAAAGCGAAGTTTATCCAATAGAAGAATTTAACTTCGAATCTAATGGTGACACCCTAAAAGGCTATGTTCTCTTGCCAAAAGACTTTGATAAAAATAAAAAATACCCATGCCTACTTTCTGTTCATGGCGGACCAAAGACAGAATTTTCTGACATCTTCCACCACGAACACCAGACCTTTGCCTCAAATGGCTATATAGTAATATATACCAACCCACACGGCTCAAGCGGAAATGGGGTCAAATATTCAGACATAAGAGGTAAATATGGAGATATCGATTTTTCTGATCTTATGAATTTTACAGACCTTGCCATAGAAAAATATCCACAAATCGATCCTGACAGAATGGCTATTTATGGCGGTTCTTATGGTGGTTTTATGACTAACTGGGCAATAGGCCATACAGATAGGTTTAAGGCAGCTTGTGCCCAAAGGTCAATTTCAAACTGGACCAGCTTTTATGGGGTAAGTGATATCGGCTATTATTTTGCAACAGACCAAACCGCATCAAACCCTTACGATAGCCTTGATAAAATGTGGGACCAATCCCCAATCAAATACGCTGATAAGGTTAAAACACCTACCCTCTTTATCCATTCTGACGAAGACTACCGCTGCCCACTAGAGCAAGGCCTACAAATGTATAATAGGATAAAGCTAAATGGTGTAGACACAAAGATGTTTGTATTCCATGGAGAAAACCACGAACTGTCTAGATCTGGCAAGCCAAAGGCAAGGATTAAAAGGCTTACAGAAATTAAAAATTGGTTTGATAAGTATTTAAAAGATGAAGATATCAAAGAGTAAAAGCAAAGATTTTTTAAAAAATCTTGTAAATAGGCTCAAAGACCACGATATAATGACCTACTCAGCAGCCCTCTCCTTTTATTTCCTGCAAGCCTCCATCCCCCTAATGATGGTGGTAGTGTCGGCAATATCAACCTTTCTAAAGGGCAATGAGACAGTTGTTTATCAATTTTTAGACCTATTTCCAAAGACAAGCGCAGATGTAATCCTAAGAGCCCTAAATATAATAATTGAATCTAGCCAATCTGCAGCAGTCACAACCCTAACCATAATATTTGCCCTCTGGTCAGCCACCAGTGGGGTAAATAAGCTAATCATGGCTATAAACCACGCCTACGGTCTAAGCCACCAAGCCAAGGCTATCAAGCAAAGACTTATGAGTGTTGTCTTTACAATAGTCTTTATAGTCTTTATAATGTTCCTACTAGTATTTCAAATCTATGGGCCACAAATTTTAAACATACTGGACCATAAGATAATTGGCACAATAAGTAATTTTTTTGGCAGTGATGTGGAAGCTATAATCGAATTTCTATCATCGCCAATTTTTACCATATTAACCTTAGCTGTCCCATTATTTTTGATGTCAGCAGCCCTTGGTATATTTTATAAGTATGCCCCAGGTAATTCAGAAAATAGGATACCATTTAAGCAAGCCCTTACTGGCGGCGCCTTTACAACCATAGCAGTCTATGTAACAAGCTTTGCCTATGCCTTTTTTACAAATAATTATTCAAATAAATCCCTAATCTATGGAGCACTTTCAGGAATCCTAGCCCTCTTTATCTGGCTACTAATAGTATCAGCCCTCCTCATAGTAGGAGCTGAAGTCATAGCAGCCTTTAGGGAAGGATACAGAGATGAATATTTTGCCAAGGATTTGGACGATGAGGATGACAAGGAAAGTGTAATAGACAAGGCCTTTGAAGCCATAAAGGAAAAAATACATGAAAAGTGAGTTCAGGAGATTTTTCCTAAATCTCAGACGAGAAATGGATGAAAAATATATAAAAAATATGTCAGATATGATTTGCCAAAATCTTCTTAATTCTGAAATTTATAAGGATAGCCAGACTATCTTTGTCTATGTATCCATGGCAAAAGAAGTGGCCACAAGAAATCTTATAGCAAAAGCCCTAGAAGACTGTAAAGATGTCTATGTGCCAAAGATTATAGATAGACAGATGAAGGCTTGTAAATTAAATGACCTAGATGAGCTTGAGCTTGGACTTTTTGGTATTCCTACAAGTAGGGATAATGACTTTATAGAAAATCCAGACCTAACCATTACCCCTGGCCTATCTTTTGATAAGGAAAAAAATAGGCTAGGCTATGGTGGCGGATACTATGATAAGTTCTTTGCTAAAAATAAGACCTTAAAAGTAGGACTAATGATTTCAGATTTTTTATCCATAAAACTACCTACAGAAAAAACTGATGTCAAAGTAGATTTTATTGTCACAGAAGAAAAAATTTACTAGAATTAATCCCTAATTATCAAGGTCTTTTTCACCTTCAGTAAGAATTTGTTAAAACTATATTTGACAGAATAAAAAAAACTATGTATAATCGAAACATAGAAAATAGACTATGAGAAGAAAAGTAGATTTAATCAAGCACACCTAGAGAGACTACGTGTGGTGAAAGTAGTTTGGCAAGATTAGATTGAAAATGGCCTTTGAGTTTCTTATCCGATATTTAAGATAAGACGGATTCGCCCGTTATAGCGATAGGGTATGTTTGTACCCGATGAGTTATTAATTGTGAAATTAATTTGAAATTAAGGTGGTAACACGTGGCAAAGCCTCGTCCTTTATAGGACGGGGCTTTTTTAATTACGTATTACCTACATGGAATATTTTCTAAGGCGCCTAAAGTTAGAATGCAACAAAAATTAGAAAATTATTAAAAGAGGTATAAAAAATGTCAGAAAGATTTTTAATTGTAGGATCATTACTTAGAAACGAAGAATTATTAAAATACAAAAGAGAAATAGAAAAAAGAGATGATATATCATATCCTTTCTACGATGACTTTGAAGGATATAAGGAATGTGAAGATAAGGCTGTAGAAGAGGTAGTAGAAAAGCAAATTGAAGCAGGCCTTACAGAAGTTACAGATGGTGAATATTCTAAATCCCTTTGGCACCTAGACTTTGTTTGGGGACTAAAAGGAGTAGAAAGATATATCAGAGAAAGCGGATATTTCTTTGAAGAAAAAGATTGTTGCAGCAAATTTGAAACTAGACGTGACATAGGACTTAGATTTGTAGGCAAGCTATCAGGCAAGGACCACCCATTCATAGACCATTTCAAAAGACTAAAGAAAATTGTAAATGGCAGGGCAACAGTCAAACAATGCATCCCTTCCCCATCTCACATCTTTGGTGAAGCAATTGGCTTTGGATTTTTAGAAGATTCTTATTATAAATCAGAAGCAGACTTTGAAGCTGACCTCATCCAAGCTTACAAAGAATTTTTGGATGATTTTAAAGAAGCTGGTGGTGAAATTATCCAATTTGATGATTGCCTATGGGAACAATTTGCAGATGAGTCTGAAAATGCACAATTTGATGGCAAGGCGAAAAATGAAAAAAATCTAGCCCTAGCAGAAAAATATATAGCTATAAATAACCAAGTAATCGACTATGGTCACAAGCTAGGACTTAAGGTCTACACCCACAACTGCAGGGGCAACTACGCATCCCGTCACTTTGGGGCAGGCACCTACGACTCAATTGCAGACCTCTTCCTAGAAAAACAAAACTACGACAGGTTCTACCTAGAATGGGATGACGAAAGAGCCGGCAGCCTTGACAGCCTCAATGCCCTAAAGGATAAGGACTGCGAAATCGTCCTAGGCTTCCTATCATCAAAAACAAACACCCTAGATGATGAAGAAAGATGCCTAAAACTCCTAGAAGAAGCCAGCCAAATCATAGACAAAGACAGACTCTACCTATCCCACCAATGCGGTTTTGCTTCATGCGATAATGGTAACGAGCTAAGCGAAAAAGAACAATGGGACAAGATTGCCCAAGGCCAAGAAATCGCCAAAAAATTCTGGGATTAATAAACAATCTCTCCTTATTATATAAATTTAAAAGCACCCAGGCGAAGGGTGCTTTTATATTGCAAAAGTTTATTTAACTGTTGGTTCGATTTTTTCTTTGCCGCCCATGTACATCCTAAGTGGCTCTGGGATTTTTACGCTTCCGTCTGCTTGCAATAGGTTTTCTAGGAAGGCTATTAGCATTCTAGGTGGGGCTACTACTGTGTTGTTTAGGGTGTGGGCAAAGTAGTTGCCGTCTTCCCCTCTTAGTCTAATGCCTAGTCTTCTTGCTTGGGCATCGCCTAGGTTTGAGCATGATCCTACTTCAAAGTATTTTTCTTGGCGTGGGCTCCATGCTTCTACGTCGCAAGATTTTACCTTGAGGTCAGCGAGATCTCCTGAGCAACATTCTAGGGTTCTTACTGGGATTTCAAGGCTTCTAAAGAAGTCTACTGTATTTTTCCATAGTTCATCATAGAAGGTTTTTGAGTCTTCTGGCTTACAGATTATTACCATTTCTTGTTTTTCAAATTGGTGGATACGGTATACACCACGTTCTTCGATGCCGTGGGCTCCTACTTCTTTTCTAAAGCATGGAGAATAAGAGGTCATCTTTAGCGGCATTTTTTCTTCTTCTGTGATTGTATTTATAAATTTACCTATCATTGAGTGTTCGCTTGTTCCGATTAGGTAGAGGTCTTCGCCTTCTATTTTATACATCATATCTTCCATTTCAGAAAAGCTCATAACCCCTGTTACTACATCTGATCTAATCATGAATGGTGGAATATAGTAGGTATAGCCCCTATCGATCATAAAATCTCTTGCATAAGATAGGATTGCTGAGTGAAGTCTTGCTATGTCTCCTCTTAGGTAATAGAAGCCTGCACCTGATGTATTTCTAGAAGCATCTAAGTCGATTCCATCAAAGGATTCCATAATGTCTATGTGGTATGGGACTTCAAAGTCAGGAACTAGAGGGTCTCCAAATCTTTCTATTTCGACATTTTCTGTATCATCCTTGCCTAATGGTACTGTTTCATCGATTATTTGTGGGATTATTTGCATTCTTTTTTTGACTTCTTCATTGAGTTTGGCTGTTTCTTCCTCAATATGCACTAGCTGATCATTAATCTCTACTACATGGGCCTTGGTTCTTTCGGCTTCTTCCTTTTTGCCTTGGCCCATAAGAGCGCCTATTTCCTTAGAGGTTTTGTTTCTTTCACTCCTAAGTCTATCGCCTTCGGTCTTATAAGAACGTAGTTTTTCGTCAAGCTCTAAGACTTCGTCTACTAGGACTAATTTTTCATCTTGGAATTTCTTCTTGATGTTTTCTTTTACAAGTTCTGGATTTTCTCTTAATAATTTAATATCTATCATGTCTACTCCTTAAAATAAAGCATAAAAAAAGCCTCCCCCAAATTGGGACGAAGGTCTCGTGGTGCCACCCAAATTACACAAGCATAGCTTGCCTTAATTTATATTTGCTCAAAGACGGATTCAATAATTCATGCAAGAGATTTCCACCAACCATCTCCTCTCTGGCTGCACTCCATACCTACTACTTCTTTTCATCGCAATATTCAACTACTAATAATATACATTAGAATTTAAAAAATGCAAGAAAAGTCTAATTAAGATAAATTTTTATAACTTTATATAAAATTAATACAGAATTCACAATTAAATGATTTTATAAGGGTATAATAACTATGTTTAGGAGAATGAATGTGAAAGAATTAACTAAAGAAAGAAGAAAATATTATTATTTAAGCATCTTAAGAGCCCTTGCTCTTATTGCAGTATCAACCTATCACCTTTTTGCCCATGCCTTTCCTGGAGGATTTCTGGCTGTAATTGGCTTTTTATCAATGTCGGGATTTTTGATGGAGATGACAAATGATAGGTATCTAAGCCTTGAGGATATCTTACTTAGTATAAAAAAGAGGATAAGCAAGATTATGCCTCCAATTATTTTTTTGATGGCCATAAGCCTACTTTTAAGTTTGATTTTTGCCAGGGAAATCTTTGATGATTCAGCAAAATCTAGCCTTGCCACGGCCTTTTGCTTTGAAAATATCAGGCAAATTCTGGCAGGGGCCTCATATTTTGATAGAAATGGTAATTTCAACCTCTTTATCCACCTTTGGTACATATCAATCTATGTCCAATTTATCTTTATATTTTATTTGCTAAAACTTGTTGGAAGAAAGATAAATTCAGACCTTGTCAAAATCTTCCTTCTAAGTCTTTTGACTCTTGGATCAATTGGACTTTCCTATTACCTAGCAAATAAGGATGTACCAATTATCAGGATTTATTATGGAACTGACACGAGGATTTATGCCTTCTTCATGGGTATGATTTTCTATCTGCTTTATAAAAATTATGGCAGGTACCTAGAAATATCAAAAAGAGCCCTAAAGATTATAGTTGCTTTGCTTGGTATTTTACTATTTGTGCCAATGTTTTTTATAAATGGTGAGGATATAAATATCTACAAGACATTTTTCCTTATCTATACACTTGTTTTCAATTTATTGATATTTTTTATATTTAAATTAGAAAATAGCCTAGATAAGAGAGAAAGAAAACTTGGCTGGGGAGGATCTATCCTAGTATTTATAGGATCTAGGAGCCTTTACTACTATATTTTACAATATATAGTCCAAGTCTTCTTTTCCTATTTCCTAATAAATATTTTTGATAATAAGATTATTTATTACGGCCTACAAGTAGCTTGGATTTTATTCTTAGGAGAAATATGCTATGCAATCTTTTCTAGGAAAAAGATTAACAAATTCCTAATTCTTATCCCTTTCCTAAGCCTTATAATATTTAATATAATCTCACTTGCTATTGGAAATAAGAAAGAACAGGAGATGGCTGAGCTTAAGGCAAGATTTGAGCAAAGCCAGGAAGAGATTAAGAAGCAAAACGAACTTCAAAAGAAGAAAAATTCTAAAAAAGAAAAAGCTTCTACTGATAATTCTGATAACGAAAATAAGGCTGATGAAAAAGACATTGATAAGGAGAATAACTCTGAAGAAAAGGAAAGAAAAAACCTTAAGAAGGCTGATTCTGACTTTAAGGAAAAGGCCTATGACGATTTTGATTTTACAGAAAATGAGCTTGACTATGTCAAGGATATAAGTGTAAGTGCTGTGGGCGATTCAGTTTTAATAAATATTGACAAGTACCTAAGAAACTACATGCCAAATCTTTACCTCGATGGTAAAGTTGGTCGTGATATGCCAGAAGGACCTGGTATTTTACAGGCCATCAAGGATAATGTAGGACTTGGCGATATAGTTTTGATTTCTCTAGGATCAAATGGATCTGCCAACCACAAGGACATGCAGGCTATCATGGATATAGCTGATGGCAGGGATGTGTATTTTGTAAATACCAGCCACCTTCAATCCTATATGGACAAGGTTAATAGCGATATGGCTGACTTTGTAAAGGACAATCCAAAAGCTCATTTAATCGACTGGAGGTCTTATGTTAAAGATAGGCCAGAATTACTAGCTGTTGACAGGACCCATCCAAATGTAGAAGGCAGCCAAGCCTACGCAGACCTTGTTATTAGAAAAATCTTAAATGAAAATAAGGTAAGACCATAATAAAAGGCCTAGTGCAGAATAAAAAAAACCATCATTTAATGAAGGCGTTTTTCATTCATATTTTGCACTAGGCCTATTTTTTGTTGTTCATTTCATAGACTTTTTTAACTAAAATTGGTGTTACAATCGATGTAATAACAACACCAAAGGCGATTGCTGCAGTAGCATTTGCCTTATATATTTCAAGACTTGGATTAGTTGCTGCAATTATAGATGGTATAGATACACTCATACCAGCAATTGAGTTCATAGCAATAGAATTTTTACCGCTAAGTTTTAATACTTTTCGCTCAAAAATAAAGGATATAGGTAGTAATACTATATAAAAAACTATAGCAAGCATGATGCCTGTAAGGCCAGACTTGGCAGCTTCTATAATATTTATACCGTAACCAAAAGACCACCCCATAAGCGGAAGACTTAAGGCCAAACCAGGTTTCATAAATTCTCCAAACTTCTTATCAATATTACCTAAAATAAGGCCTAAAATAAGAGGTATGAGGGTTGAAATAATATTCATCCAGTTAATAGGTGAGGATTGAATTAGGCCAAAGAGCAAGAGCGGATAAGCTGGAGTACACATCATTGCAAGGATGCCAAAACCAGCCTGATCTATGGCTGATCCATATTCTCCCTCAAGTGCCAAATATAGGGAAGGATTGGTTGAGGCAAGGCCTACAATTATAGCAAGGGTAGATAGGCCCAAGATTCCATCTAGCCCAAAAAATTTAAAATATAAAAATCCAAATCCCACAACTGTAGCTGTCTTAACTAAGGCTAAAAGACCTGTTCTTTTAAAAACTTGGCCAAGTGTTTTTAAATCAATTACAGCTCCTGAGCAAAAGCAGGTGAAGGCTATAATATAAGTTAGCCCATCTTTTGTAAGCAAGGCCTGGGTCATACCTCCTATCATAAATAGATTAGGTGCTAGGGTATAAATAATAGCTGAAATTAGCATTGGAACAAGCAACAAACCGCCAGGAATTTTTTTCATAAAATCCATCATAAGCTACTCCTTAATTTTTATTTAAGAGATAGTAAATAAAAAAATACCCTTGGCCATGCCAAGGTGGTCTATATCTCTTATGGTGGGAAGTACTGGGCTTGAACCAGCGACCTCCACGATGTCAACGTGGCGCTCTTCCAGCTGAGCTAACTCCCCATATATATATTATAATATCATTTAAAAATAGATTTGTCAAAAGAATTGGGGGCTGTTGCAAAACTATGAATAATCATCGTCCCATCATTAGAGGAAATCCCGTCGGATCATTGAGACTCTCCTAGAAAATTTTTGGACCGACCGTCGGCTTCGGATTGCAGGCCGGCTCGTGGAGGCGTTGAGCCTGTCGGCGTGTGAGACTTTTCGTAGGGGTTCTTCTAATGATTTGGGACGATTTATTCATTCATTCTGCAACATCCCCCTTTTATTTATTTTCCTAAGTTTTCTACTTCTTTAAAGATATTATCATCTACTTCGATTCCTGCTTCTAGGTTTTTATTCTTTCTTGAAATTAGACCTTGTCCAGGATATCTTGGCTTTTTGCCCTCTTCTATTGGGTGGGCAGAGGCAATTCTTTCTTTTATCTTCTTTATTGTAGCTTCATTTTCTTCCTTAGTTGAAAATATTTCTGGATCCATGGCTATAAATATTTGTGAACAGCCTGTACAGTTAAAGGCATTATCATCATCATCCATATGGTAGGTCGACTTACCATTTGACAAGAGGGCTGCCATGGTATCTAGGGCAATTCCAAGTCCTGATCCCTTCCAATAGCCTATTGGCAAGAGTCTTCCAGTTTCTTCTATCTTTGCTGGATCATCTGTGATATTTCCATCAGCATCATAGCCTCCTGGATAAGGTAAGATTTCTCCCTTTAGCCTTGTAGTTTCAAGCTTGCCATAAGAATACAAGGACACAGCCATATCTAGACAAATGTTGCCTGTATCAGATGGAATGGCAATTCCTACCGGGTTATTGCCTAGGCTTAACTCATCTGACCCCCAAAGAGGCAATACTGATTCTGTATTGGTCCAACACATACCAATTAGGCCCTTATCGGCTATCATTTCTCCATAAGCCCCTCCACGCATCCAGTGAGTGGTATTTCTTAGGCTTACCATGCCTATACCATGACTTTTAGCAAGGTCTGTCACCCTTTCTACACAAGCCATAGCATTGATTACCCCAAAGCCTAAATTTCCATCATAAACTTCACAGGCTCCCTTGGCTTTTTTAAGCTCAATTTCCCCATCTAGATTAATAAGGCCCTCATTTATAAATTTAACTAGCCTTGGCACCCTATTGATTCCATGAGAATTGACTCCCTTTAAGGTTGAATCTGCATGGACCTTGGCCATGATTTCTGCTCTTTTTTCATCTACCTTATTATTTATTAGGGCAGATTTTATGGTTTCCTTTAATTTTTCATAAGATACTTTCATCTTTTTCTCCTATAAGTTTATTAAATATGATTTCTTCCCTATTATAAGCTCTGGCCAAAAAATAATCTAGAAGGACAGGATTAAAGTCCAAATCTAGAAATTCTTTGGCAAAAACCATAGCCCCTATTTCACTAGGGGCCTTAAGTTTTACTTTCTTATTGATAAAGCCAAAAAGCTTGTAAGATATATAAATATTATCTGTTATAAGCTTATTTTCTTCAAGCTTATGATATATTTCATGGCTAGTTATAATATCCTTTGGACTTACTTTAGAAAAAATCGAGTCATCTTCCTTTGCCATTTCATCTTCAAGGATTTTTATATTATCCTTATGAAATATTATCTTGTTTGGACTTTCAAATATAGCTAGGTCATAAAGATTGAAAATATTTTGGCTAAGGCCTTCTTCAAATACTAGGTCGTATTTATTTTTAAGGTCAGAAAGGCTAGTCTTTTGCTCCTTTATTTCTTTGGCACAAAGCCTAGCACAGTCTATGCTTCGCCTTATTATCTCATCCTGATTTTCCATCCTGTCCCTAAAGACATCAGCCTTTAAAAGATAAAGATAATAGGAATAATCATCTAGCTTCAACAAACTTTTTAATTTTTTATCTTCCATTAAAGATCGTTTTTAGCTCCAACTAAGATTATATCTTCGTTTCCTTCTCTTAATGATAATTCTGAATCAAGGAGCATATTTAGCTGGTCAAGACTTGTTAGGCCTTCAAAATCTACAATTTTTGCACCCACACATAGGTAGAGGTCTGGGTTTAGCTTGATGTCAGACTTAAAGACTGCAAGGTCATTCCACATATTGCCAGCAAGAGTTCTAGCACCACCGGCTGTAGATTTTGCTGCTACTGCATCTGCTCTTTGAAGCTTTATGAAGCCCTTCTTGTCAATGGCTCTAAGTTCTTTCTTATTGCCCTTTTGAGTCGTATAAACTCTGAAGAATTCATTTTCTGTTTCTTTGTTTATCCTACTTTTTTCAACTCCAAAGCTTTCAGCAACTAGGTCTAGGGCCTCTTCTTCGGTGATTTCCTTAGATAGGTCTTGACTAGCTATTTCTGTTGATCCTGTGGCTATGGCACGGACTTTAGATGTTTGCTGATCAATTTCTATTTGGATTTCTACAGATTCTGGTGTTGCACCTGATTTTATAACTTGGTCTGTTGCTTCATTTCTAAGCTCTATTATATCTTCTCTAGTTGGTTGAGGGATTACTCTTTCTACCACATCCCTTACCATGGCAAGAGCTACACCGATTGATGATATGATTTCTGCCTTATCTGCTAGGGTGTATGGCACGCCAAGCTTGTCAGCTGCAAACGGTAGGAGGACTTTTGCTCCGCCACCACCACCGACTATGGTTGTTTGGGACTCTTCTACCTTATACTTATCCATAAGGTCAAGTATTACTTCATTTGTGGTTTTGGCTGCATCATCAAGAACTGCCCTTGCAGCATCTACTCCACTCATTCCCAAGAATTTGCCTAGGGCTTCAAAGCATTTTTTCGCAGATTCTGGATTTCCGTAAGAATAGTCACCTTCTTCGATGATTCCTAGGGCATTTGCTGCACAGGTTGTTGTTAGAGCGTAGTCTTTACCATTGGCCCTGATTGCTATATAATCTGCTGGGTCTCCCTTTGTTGGTGATAATTGGATTACTTCTGGCTTATCAAATTCCTTAGGGTCTGTGAAGACTACATAAGGAAGGTTGGCTATATGACAAGATCTTGGGCCTACTTTTACAATTTTGCCGTTGTTGGCCCTAATCATTGACCCACCGGCAACACCTACTGTCCTAACATCCATTGAGTTTACCATAGTTCTTTGGCCACCAACTACCGCATAATCTATCATTGGTCTACCGTTTTTGATAACTCCAATGTCTGTAGTTGTTCCCCCTACCTCAAAGAAGATACCATTTGATACTCTTAGGTACATGAGGGCTCCGACTGTTGATGCAGCTGGTCCTGAAAGCATGGTAAGGACTGGTCTATTTCTCATCTCTTCGATATCCATTACCCCGCCATCTCCACGCATTATCATTAGAGGTGCTTCTATGCCTGCTTTTTTAACTGCATCTTCTGTTGAATCTGCGGTAGATATCATCCTTGGTAGGATTGAACCATTGATTACAGCTGTTCTTGTCCTCCTAGTTAGGCCGTAAAGCTTTGAAATCTCACTTGCCGCACAAACCTCTATACCTTTTTCTTTGCCTAGGTCTTTTATTAGAAGCTCTTCATCCATTCCATCAACACCAAAGGTCTTGGATGCAGCTATTACACCACAGCCTTCAGCGATTAGCTCATCCATTACCTTTGATACTAATTCTCTTGAAAAATCTTTCCTATTTATAAACCTATAAGCTGTTGTGATTTTTCTTTTTCCTGATTCGTCTAGTTCTATGTCTTTAATCTTTCCTTGGATTTTAGATAAAAATCCTACTAGGCCACCATTTGCAATTCCAATCACACCTACCTTGGCTACATCTCCCTCAACTAGGGCATTTGTAGCTTGGGTTGTAGAGTGGGCGATAAAGACTACTTCATCACTTGATATATTATTTTCGGTTAGACATTTTTTAAATGATTCTATTACTCCAGCACTTACTCCTAGCTCATGGTCGTGGGTTGTTGGGATAATACCAACCCCTACTATTTCATAAGTACTATTATCTATAGCAACTGCCTTTGTATTAGTACCACCAACATCTATACCTACACGTATTTGTTTACTCATATTTTCTCCTATCTACCAAAGAATACAAAAACTAAAAATAAATTTATAGCTGTGATCAACCATGCCCATGGTAGGCCAGTTTTCATAAAATCTTTGACACTTACCTTACTGTAGTTTAATGCCCACAAGTTCCAAGATTGGGTTGGACAAGCAGAAAGGTTCATAGCTATGGTTGGTACATACATAAGGGTAAATAAGAATGCTGTTGGGAAATCTCCTAAAGCATTTAAAACTCCCACAGTTGCAGCACCTGCACCAAATATTGTAAGTGGTCCCCTAAATAGGCCAAGTGGCGCCATTATCATAAAGGCTATAGCAAGGCCAAGGGTTGTTGTTGGCAAGATATCTCCTAGGATTGGGTCAAAGAAAGGAGCTGCAATACCTGAAATCTTATTAAACATTGGAAGTATAAATAAGAAACCTAATAAAGAAGCAACATCTATTACACCTTCGTAGAAGGTAGAAGATATTATCCTTGACATCTCTGACCAGGACCTGCCAATCATCTTACAAGTAGCAAGGCCAAATACAGCTCCTACTATAAAGGCAGGAATTGTTGGAACCTTGAAAGCTATTGATAAAAATGTTGGGATAATCGGAGTGAAGAGAGCATACCATGGAACCCTGTCCATATCACTTACTTCATTCATATCCACTCCCCAGGCCTTTCTCTTTCTCTTTCTTGAAGAAGCAAAGACCTTCATATAAGTAAATAGCATTATGCCTATAACGACAAGTTGAACTGCCATGGCAGTAAAGGCCCAGCTTATGTATTGGTCTGAGTAGGTCATGTCTTCAAAGATAGCTTGCATTTGGCTAAATAAGACCGGATTAAGGTACATACCACTACCAACACTCATAAGATAAGCTGTAACTGCCAAGAACTTTGGCACACCCAGGCTAAGTAGGATAGGTAAAACAATAACACCTATAGCTACAACGGCACCAGCACCAAAGGTAGCTGTAAAAATGATACCGGTTACAAGAGATAAAAGAAGAGTAACAATAAGGGGATCATCTCCACCCAGCTCTGTTACTGACTTTATAAGCTTACTTGCTATACCTGTATCTACAAGTATCTTTCCAAACCAAGAGCCAAAGATAACATTAACTGCCGTAGCGCCCCATGATTCTGGTCCCTTTTGCAAAATTTCTGTCATTCCGTCTGTAAGACTTATTTGACCACCCACTATACAAAGTCCAAGCCATAAAACAGCCATAACAAAGAAACCAGTCATAAGGTTTCCTCCCTTAGCTGCATATACTGCAAGACCTATATAGGTGATAATCAAAAAAATACCAATGATTAAATCCATATAATCCTCCTATATATTTTATAATTCATTTTAATTATAACTAATTAGTTAAGATTAGTCAATCTTTTTAAATTAGTTATAAGAATTACTATGTTTGATATAATATACTTTTATTTTATTAATGTTTTTAAACAATAAGAGGCTTGATCCTTTTTAGTAAAGGAGACAAGCCCTTATTCTTACTTTATGTTATTTTTTCAAATTATTTACCTGACTTAGATTTTTTTCTTAGCTTATAAACTCCAAATCCTAAGAGCAAGATAAGAATTATAAATGGCCAATATAGGAAAAATCCAACAAGAACTTGAGCAAAAAATTCTTTGACTAGGCCAATAGACTCTCCCATTGCTTCCTTTATCCTAGATCCTAAGTCAGGATTGTTGGAACTTCTATCATAAGAATATACTTCAGTTATTCCGACATTATAGGTATCATAGGTCACCCTATCTTTGAGGTCAACCTTTGCTTTTTTTAGATTATCGATTTCCCCTTGGGTTTCTATAATCTTGGCATTAATGACCAAGGTATCCTCTATATTATTAGAATTTTCCAAAAGCTCATTAAATTTTTCCAGCTGTTTTTCTTTTATTTCTAAATCCTTGTTTGCATCCCTAAATGACTTTTCTAGGTTGTTTGAGTTTTTAGAAATGTTTACGGTCTTGGCCAAGTTTCCCAGAGTCTGATTAAATTTTTCAGAATTTTCTTTTGGGATTTTTATAGCAAGCTCAGTATTTCTTAGGTCCCTATCTTCATAAGTCCTGTTAAAATAAGTAGATTCATTTTCTACAAAGCCTTCTAGATTTGCTACTGATTTTCTTATAGTCTCAAGGTCCTTATCATAGACTGTGGTTTCAAGATCAATATTTACAAATCTTTCTATATAATCATTTGGATCATCTGATAGGTCTACATCTTCCCCATCATCTATAGCCTCATCTTTTGCCATATCAGCATCTCTAGGATCATCAATTTCTGGCCTTGTCTCTTCTGCAAAGTCTCTTGCTAGGTCTGCTTCTTTATTAGCAGCCTTCTGGCTCCCACAAGAAATAAGAGCAAAAAGACTTATCAAAATTAATAGAAAATTCTTTTTCATAGGATCCTCCTCTTTTCTTTTACTATATTAGCATAGCAAACGATTGCAAGGAGGACTTAAAAATAAATACTAATCAACTAGGCCGTATAATACTGAATCTATGGCCTTTTGTGGGATGCCAATGTCTTCAATCACGCATTTTTTCTTGTAGATTTCTCTTTCATAGATGCCCTTTTTCATAAGCTGCATGGTTACTATTAGGTCGCTATCGACTACTTCGCCTAGGTCCTGGCCGGTACTTGCATCAAGGCCTGATGGTATGTCTATAGAAATTTTATATTTCATTACGTTATTGATAATGGAAATTACTGTGGCATAAATTCCTGTTACTGGCCTATTTAAGCCTGTACCAAAGATGGCATCTACAATTAGATTTACATTGTTTAGACGTCTTTCCATATCTTCTAAATCTTCTATGCTTTGAACATAAAATATTTCTTCGCAAAGCATCTGACAAGATTCTAGATTTAGGCGAAATTCTTCGCTTGCCTTTTCCACATCTCCTAGGATGTATATTTCTACATCCTTATACCTAGCTAAGAGATTTCTTGCTAGAGCTAGGCCATCTGCCCCGTTATTTCCAACTCCTACAACGATTGCAAAATAACCAAATTTATTTAAATTTATATGCTTAAGTACAGCCAGGCTTGCCCTTTCTACAAGGCTTAGGGCTGGTACTTTTAGCACATTTATAGCATAGGAGTCGATTGCTTGCATTTTTTCTTTATCAACTAAAATCATAATAATCTGTCCCCTTTAATCTAAGATCTTCCCCAAATATTTCATAGGTCTTTGAATTATTACCCAATATTCTAGAAAATATCCTTGGTCCGTAAATTTCTTCTATCAAGGCTTCATCGAGGTTGGATGATAGGATTATTGGAAGATTCTTATTCATCCTCTCGTTTACTACATCAAAGAGATTTGATTGGTCGGTTGATCTATGGGTTTCTGCTCCAAGATCATCTATTATTAAAAGGTCGCATTCAAAGATTAGGTCGTATTGGTTTTCCAAATTTTCTCTTCTATCTTCAAAGGCCCAATAGTAATCATTTAAAAATTTAAAAAGCTTGGTTGATGTCATATAGACTACTGAATAATTCCTATCCAAAAGCTCCTTGGCTATAGAATTTATCAAGAAAGTCTTACCCCTGCCAACCTTTCCTTGGATATAGATATTTCCACTTTGCCTGTCAAAGTTGTCTATATATTTTCTTAAATCAGCTAGGATCATTTGCATATTTTCATAAGGACTTATATTTGCATATTCTGGATATGGATTTTTAGAAAATAGGTTGATATTAAAGGTCTTAAAATTTTCTCTGTTTATGACTTGCCTTATTCCAGATCTTTTATAATTTTCATCTATTATTATCTGCGACCTACATGAACAAATTTCATTGCCTACAAAGCCTGTGTCCTTGCAGAGAGGATGGAAATATTTTTCCTCCATGTAATCTACAGGAAAGCCTGCCTTAAGAAGTTCCTTATGTTTTTCTCCTATTAGATTTTTAAGCTTGTTTTCATTTGCCTTTGTGTCTAGGCCTTCTGCAGCTAGTCTTATACTTTCAAAACCTACTTGCTTGATTAGCTTATCTAGAGCTCTTATCTTTGGGATTTTGTCATAGACTTCTTTTATGGCAGCTTCTTGGCGTCTTCTATTTTCTCTACGTCTTTCTTGTAAGATTAGACTTGCTTTTTCACTTGCCTTCATATTAATCCCTCTGATTTCTCAATCTCTCTAACCTTCTAGCCCTTGCAGTTTGGGCTAAGTTTTCACTGTCACTTACAATGTTTGTGTCAGATTTTCTCCTATAGGTCCTTACAGTCCTTGATTTTTTAAGCTTGTTGCGTTCTTCCCTCATCCTTAACTCATTTAAGCTATTTATGCCTTGGTCTCTCCAGGTTTTTAGATAGCCCATAACGTATTTTACATCTACGTTATTTGCTTCCCTTGCCTGCCTAAAGGCTTCTGTTACAAGCTCTGGATCTTGGTCATATTCTCCTAGGGTTTCGTGGATTCTTGTGATATCTGCTGGAGTAAGTTGTCTATCTATGATTCTTTCAATATTTTCAAACATCATTGACTTTCTTTGAGCCTTGTCAAAGTTTAGTTCATTATCATTTGTAGGTTCGCTTTCTCCAAAATACATCTGCCTTAGGGAGACTATTTCTATGAAGTTTGTCCCATCTGAGGCCTTTTTTTCCCTAAAGATTCCCATATTTATCCAAAAATTGACGGCATTTTCAAATCTTTCATCATCAAAACTTAGCTGCCTTTTAATCTTTGCAACATCGACTGCACCGTCATTGTATATGTCCTTATAAATTAGGAGGTAAACCTTGATAGCATCGCCATCTGCCATCTGAAGATAGGTATTTAAAAACATATTTTCAAAGGGGGTTGTGCCCATATCCAGTTTTAGTTCTTGCATTTCAAAGTTCATTATAATCTTCCTTACTTATTTTCATATTCATTATCTTTGAATAAATTAGGCCTTTTGACATTTCAAAATATCTCTCATCTAGGTCTATGGCTTGGTTTTCAAAGACTTCTCTTGTATAGGAGGTCATTTTAAAACCAGCCTTCTCGTAAGCCTTTATTGCTCTTTCATTAAAGAGGTTGACATCTAAATAGAGGGTCCTATATCTCATTTCATCAAAAAATTTTACAAATATTTCCCTTATGGCTTCATAACCATAGCCCAAAGATACGTAATTTGCATCAAAGACTATTCCTAGTTTGGCCCTTTTTAGGATTGGATTTATATTTTTAAGACCGATGAAGCCTATAAATCTGTCATCTTCTTTTCTTCTGACTGCAAAGTATTTCTTATTTGGCATATTGATATTGCCATACCAAAGCCTTAGTTCAAAATCTGTTAGATTGCCATAATTGTAGCCTATAAGTCTTGGGTCAGAAAAATTGCCCCATTCTTTTAGTTCTAAGGCATCTTCTCTTTCTATTTTTGATAAATATATTCTAGGCATTTTCATCCCTATGGCTTAAATTGATGAAGGTGGTGCATGGTTTGTTGAAGTACAAATCAACCGTACCTGTTGCCCCGTTTCTATGCTTGGCAAAGATTAACTTGGCTATATTTGGCTCTACCTCTTCATCATAATAATCTTCTCTATATAAAAGCATTACAACATCGGCATCTTGCTCTATTGCACCAGATTCCCTCAAGTCTGATAGAATTGGCTTGTGATCTGATCTCTTATCTGCCTCCCTTGATAATTGGGCAAGGGAAAGTATAGGACAATTTAGTTCCTTGGATAGGGATTTTAGGCCCCTTGATATGGATGCTATTTCATTTTGCCTATTTTCTTGTCTTCCATCTGCTTGCATAAGCTGGAGATAGTCTATGACGACTAGGTCCAGGCCCTTTTCTGCCTTTAGCCTTTTTAGTTTTGATTTCATTTCTGATAATCTTATGCCTGGTGTTTCATCGACATAAAGGTCAGTTTCTACAATTTTTTTGGTAGCATCTATAAGAAGAGTCCAATCGTCATCTCTGATTGATCCATTAATGATTGATTCAAGCCCTACTAGGCTTACCATTGATAAAAGCCTTTGGTTTAGCTGATAGATTGACATCTCTAGAGAAAAGAAGGCTACAGATTTGCCTGCCTTGGCAGCATTCCATGCCATGGTTAGGCCTAGGGCTGTCTTACCCATGGCTGGTCTTGCAGCTAGTAATATTAGTTGGGAGCTTTGGAGTCCTGAAAGTTTGTTATCTACAGCTTCAAGTCCCGTAGCAACTCCTGTTATTCTCCCATCTGCCAGGGTTAGTTCGTTGATTTGCCTGAGGGTGTCATCCATGGTATCTGCTACCCTTACTAGCCCTTGGGAGTGGTTATCTTGTGATATCTCAAATATCCTATTTTCTGCACTAGCTAGGATGTCTGACACATCATCGCTTTGCCTGTAGGATTTTTCTATTATATCTTCACTAGCCCCGATTAGACTTCTTAATAAGGATTTGGCCTTGACTGTTTTACAATAAGTATCAATATTTGGAGTATAAAATGAGGAGAGGGTAATCTCAGTGATAAACTCCTCCCCTCCAACTTCTTGTAATATATTTTCATTGGACAATTGAGATATAAGGGATACTACGTCCACCTTTATGTCTTTTTCAAACATGGTGACTATAGTCTTATATATCCTCTGTGTCCTAGAATCATAAAAGTCTACAGGTTTTATAATTTGATTTGCACTATCAAAGCTTTCGTTTTTCTTTAAAATACAGCCTATGATAGCCTGTTCTGATAAGAAGTCATAAGGTAGTGGCCTTAAGCCATCTGTCATTATTCTGCCTCAGCTACCACGTTTACCTTAAGGTCTGCATTTACTCCTTCATATAGTCTAGCGTTTAGTACGAATTCACCTACTCCATCGATTTTTTCGATTTCTTCGATTCTCTTTCTATCTATTTCGATTCCTTCTTTTGCTAGAGCATCAGCAAGGTCTTTGTTTGTTACAGAACCAAATAGTTTTCCATCTTCTCCAACTCTTACTTTTTGTTCGATTGTTAGAGCTTCGATTTTTTCCTTAAGGGCTTCAGCTTCTTTTCTATTTTCAGCTTCTTCTGCCTTAAGTTGTTCTCTCATTTTTTCTAGTTCAGCCATGTTTTCTTTTGTAGCTTTTACAGCTAGGCCTTGTGGGTCAAGATAGTTTCTAAAATATCCTGGTTTTACATCTACTAGGTCTCCCTTTACTCCAACTCTTACAATATTATCTGTTAGTATTACTTTCATTTTTTTCTTCCTCTCTTAAATATTCTTTTATTGCTTTTCTTAACATTTTTTCGGCATTTTCCATGCTCATCTCTAATTGAGTGGCTGCGGCTGTTAAGTGTCCGCCACCGCCAATGCGCTCTAGTATTAATTGTACCGATATATCGCCTAAGCTTCTACCTGATATGTGAATTTTATTGTTAGCCCTTGTAAGTACAAAGCTTGCGAGAACTCCCTTTATATTGAGTAAGTCATCTGCAGCCTGGCTTGCAATAAGAGTAGAACCATCTATTTCTCTATTAAAGTGGGCAATGGCTATAAAATCCTCAACTATAAAGGAATCTGCTATTACCTCTGACTTATATTTTACAATTTCAAAGTCATCTTTAAACATTCTTTTTATATATACTGAGTCAGCTCCCCATCTTTTTAGGATTGATGCTGCCTCAAAGGTTCTTACACCTGTTTGGTAGACAAAATTTTTGGTATCAACTGTTATACCTGCAAGAAGAGATTCTGCTACAGCAGTTCTTGCCTTAAAGTTTTCATCAAGATAAGATAAAATCTCTGTTACAAGCTCTGATGCTGATGAAGCATAAGGCTCTATATAAGAAATAGTTGCATTTTTGATATAATCCTTACCCCTCCTGTGGTGGTCGATGATAAAGATATTATCAGTCATATCTAGTAGTTTAGGTCCTTCTGTAGAGTTTTTTCTGTGATTATCTGTTACTATTATTAATGACTGGGAAGATATCCTCTTAAGAGCCTCTTCTTCGGTCAAAATATTTTCAGTTAGCTCGCTAAGCTCATCAGTAACCCTTGCATACATATTTTCTATTGGTCTAGTTACTTCATTTAAGATAATGTAGGCCTTTTTGTTAATTGACCTTGCTCCCTCATAGACACCTAGGGCTGATCCGAAGGAGTCCATATCAGGATTGTTATGGCCCATGACATAAATATCTGGACTTGATTCCATCATCCTCTTTAGGGCTTGGGAGATGACCCTTGATCTCACCTTGGATGTTTTTTCTATGGCCTTGGTCTTGCCGCCATAGTACTCGTAATTATCTTCAAGTTTGACTACAGTCTGGTCTCCTCCACGAGATAGGGCAATATTTATTGCATCTCTTGAATCGGTATATATATCAGAAGGCTTTTCTCCTGCTAGACCTACACCAATTGATAGGGTAGGCGGAAGAGTATTGCCCTTGCTTATGTCCCTCACCTTATCTAAGATTGAAAACTTATCTTCACGAATATCTCTGAAATCCTGAAACTCACTTATGACCATGAACCTATCATTTTCATATTTTCTTATTAGGCAATTATAGGACTTAAAATATTCATTAATAACCCTATCTATTTCACCTAAAACTTGAGCCCTTTGATCAGATTCAGCAGAGTTTCTAAGGTCGTCATAATTATCTATAAATACCGAATAAAAAACTAGTCTCTTATCTTTAAAGAGTTTTTTAATAGATTCATCATAGGTATTATCTATTCCATAAATAAAGCTTTGGCTTGTTTCCTTTTCCTCATCAAAAATTGTAGAATAGTAAAACTGAATTATCTTATCAGCAATTTTCACATTTTTGGATGTTCTAAGCTCTTCATCATCAAATTCTAATTCTTCAAAGTCAGGAATTATCGAATCTATCCTCTCACCAATTAGCTTATAGTCAGGAAATAAGTCCCTAAAAAATGAATTGTGCCATTTTATCTTCCTATCTTCTTCGATAATTGCGATTGGAAAAGGCATCTCAAAAACTACATTTTTTGTGATAGAATCAAAAGAAAAACTTATATCATCAACATATTTCTGTAATTCCCTATCTCTAGTAGAGTTTATATTTCTTAAAAAGAAAAATAAAACTATACAAATAAGTATGCCGACAGCACCCAAAGTCTTATTATAGTAAAAAACTATTAAAGATGCAATAAGAGGAAAGGCCAAAATCAGGATTAAATTAGCTTTACTAATGAATTTTTCGTTATTTCGCATTTTTCCTCCTTGATCTGAAATCTATAAATATATCTGCAAAACCAAAAAATAATAGTGGGATAAAGATAACTTGAAATAAAATTATCATAAAAAACCACTGAAAGGCTCTTGTTAGGGGTAGGCTTGATTTTTTAAGCATGTAATCAAATAGGCTTAGGCCATTTACAACAAAGATTAGCATGCTGATAAATATAATATTGGCAAGGATATAAATCCTATCTATGCCCATAAAATTAGCCATGAAATATATTAAGGCAAGGATTAGGCAAAGGCCTAACAAATCCTTTGGATTCATCCTTATCTGGTCCAAATCTTTTATATCATCTATGCCCTTATCCTTGTAGGATAGGTAATTTCTGATAAGTTTAGTGGCAAGAACTGCATAAACCATAGCTATCATAGAAATTAGGGATGGATATAAGGCCACAACTCTTTTATAAATATCTATATCAAAACGATATGAATATGCACTTTCTATTAGTCCTTTAAAATCCGCCGCCATCTTGTCAATTGTAAGCTTATTTTCAATCATTTCTAGTTTAAATAAAAATATAAATGTCAAGCTTATAAGGACAAAGGCCAAAAATATTTGGTATTTTGCTGGTATCTTTAAGCTAATTAAGACTACAAAAATCATTCCAAGTAAAAAAAGTGGTATGAGACTTCTATTTATTTGCCCTACTTTTAAAAATACTAAGGCTGTAGCATAAGTAAAGCCCGCCTTAAGAATAGCTGACATAAGGCCCTCATTAAAAAATGTCAGTGCAAAGGCAATTGGAATAATGCCCATAAATATCAGGCTGTATTCAGCTAAATAAAGACTCATAAGGCTTAAGCAAGCAATAAATATAGCTCCTGTAATCTTATTTACGCTTTTTGTTAATGTCATAAAATCTCCATATAAATTAAGCAATTTTACTATTATACTGTACTTTAAATTCCTATTTTAACAATATTTAAAAAGGCTAGACTTGGCAATATATATTAAAAATACAAGCAAAGTCTAGCCACAGCTTTTTATTTAATTTTGCCTAAGCATATGAATGTAGGGATGGGATAAATGTGTTTACGCCAATGTAGGTGAAAACTACGCATATAAAGCCAACTATAGCAAAGATAGCTGCTCTTTTTCCTTGCCAACCTCTAGACCTTCTAAGGTGTAGGTAGATGGCATAGATTATCCAAGTTATAAAAGACCAGGTTTCCTTAGGATCCCATGCCCAGTACCTGCCCCAGGCTGATTCTGCCCAGATAGCACCTGTAATCATTACCATACTCAAAAAGATAAAACCAAAGGCGATAATCCTATAGGCAATCTCATCTAACTTTTCCTTTTCAGCCAGGCCCTTGTTAAAGGAGTTGTCTGAAAATTTATCTCTCAAAAGGTACATGGCAGAAATACCTGCCGCAACAGCAAAGGCCCCGTAGGAAAGAATAGCAAGTGAAACGTGAATAGCAAGCCATTTACTGTCAAGTGCTGGCATTAAAGGTCTGATTGTCTTATCTCTCATAGCTGCATAACCGATTATTAAAAATAAAATCGGACTTACAAAGGTACCCATGGCAAGGAGCTTGTATTTCTTTTCAAAAATCAAATAACAAAGAGCTATACCCCAGGCAAAGGCACTTGCAAATTCGTATTGATTGAAAAGTGGAAGCCTGCCAGCATTTATAGTCCTTACGACTATAGCAAGGGTGTGGGAAATAAAGGCTACCATCAAGATATTTTTACCAAACCTTCCCCATTTTTCAGTTTTATTTACAAATAAGATTATAAATAAAAACATGGCAATCAAATAGCCAAATAAGGCCAGGTAGAAAAGTATATTTTCTACATTTAATAAATTAATCATATTTTTCTTCTCCAATAATTTTTTCTAATTTTTCCTTAGATATCTTATCTTTTTTGCCATATTTTACAAATAGATAAGAAAAGTCATCTTCTTCTACCAGGATGAAATCTCTTGGATTGATGTAGAAGGATAGGAAGAGTCCAATCATTAGTAAGCCTGCTCCTATGAGGGCAAAGTTTTTGCCAGGATCATGGGCCACTTGCAAGAGGGTAAACATCTGAGGGTTATCAATCACAAAGCTATACTCTTCCCACTCTATAGGCTCTCCTGGGTGGTTAAGGCCCATATCTACCCTTTCCCCATCATAGAAAAGAGCATATAGGGCTACAGGATGATGTAAAAATGGTGACTTAGTCCTAGGTTTCATAGGACTAGTTTCATCAAAGTCTGGATAAAAATCTACAAATTGTAGGGCAATTTTTTTATTATCTGCTATGAAAAAGTCACCCTTGTACATAAGTTTTTCTTCAAAAAACTTTTTATCCTTAAATAATTTTGCCTCATAGGCCCAGCCTGTTGAATTTTGGTAGATATTAAATCCATCAAACCTAAAAGGCTTATTGACCATGGTAAGTCCCTCGTCAAGCTTTTTATTATCCTTATCAAGGACTTCTAAGCTTGTTATATATTGGTCAACTGTGTAATCTTCCCTAAATAGTACATCGTATTGGTTAATTTTAATCTTTTTATCAGAATTTTGAAGTTCTAAGACAGTTCCTGGAACTCCATGTACAAATTCATCAAAGCCCTTATAGCGGCCAAAGGCAAAGGCTAAAATTATTACGATTATAGATAGGTGGGTAAGCCATGAGCCCAAATGTCCTATCTTGCCATCAAACTTATAATAGACTTTTTTCCCATCTATCTCTGTTTCTTTTGGATTTTTTATTTTTAAGATTTCAAAAATATTAGAATCTTTTTTTATTTTTTTAAAATCTTGATAATTCTTAAGCCTTTCTTTTATATCAGGTTCCTTAAAGGATTTTTCAAAAATTATCTTGAAGCGGTTTATGCTACAAAACAATAAATTCACCAGCAAAAGAAGGGTTAGTAAAATATACCACCAAGACGAGTAGACCTTATCAAAATCACATAAAATAATGATTTTCCCAAAAGATGGATAGGCTTCTAGGTAGAATCTTGGATCATTTCCTTGAGGAATGAGGGTCCCAATAATAGATGTCAGGGCTATTATTATCAGTAAAATTATCCCAGTCCTCATGGAATAGAAGCTTTTTATAATTTTTTTTATAATTTTTTTCATTTTTTATCCTCAAAGTAAAAGGACTCGTTGGAGTCCATTACTTTTATTCATATTTACTTAAAATTTCCATGCCCTCATCTACAAGAGCTTCGGCTTCATCTAAGTTTTTATGAGCTTTATTTGAGTTATGGAAGCCTTCACCATTTTCTACCCAAACAAAATCCCATTTAAACTGAGCGTGTCTGTGAATCTCGTGTAGTTTATCCTTATCTTCTTTAGATAAGTCGCCTTTTTCGACATGGCTTGCAAATAGGTCGATGAAGTTTTTAAGCTTATCGCTCACTTCATTTGTCCTATCATGTACACCTTGCTGAACTTCTTCAACCCAAGCAATCATATCATCTTCACTCTTACCAGCGTGGCAAGATAGACAAGAATTCTTTATGCCTTCTTTGGATTTAAGTGGACTTGTCCAGTGGTGAGATTTAAATTTATTACCCTTTTCATCTTCTACTATTGGCATGTGACAATCTATACAAGAAAGTCCTGCAGCATCATGGGCTGATCCCATAAAGGTTTCAAACTCAGGGTGTTGGGCCTTAAGTAATCCTGTGCCTGTAGCTGGGTGTTCCCAGTCTTTAAAGTCAATTTCATCGTAATATTTTAGCATATCATCAGTTTCAAAACCGTACTTGTAAGGTAAGATTACCTCTTTAGTTTCTGGATCTAGATAATATTCTACGTGACATTGGGCACAAGATAAGCTGTCAACCTTGGCATTGTTAGAATTAACATTGCCTTCATCAATTTGTTTTCTAAAGTGTTCTCTGGTTACTTGGACTGTACCGATATCATCCATATGGCAATCATAACAAGAAATTGTCTGCATGCCAGGATGGTCTTTAACAAACTGATCGAAATCCATGCTATTTACATCTATGCCGTCTTTCTCAAGGGCTGCTACAAAGTCAGCACTCTTACAAGCAAGACAAGATGCACCTGGCTTAGGTCTTTCGGTATTTATGGCATCTTCTAGAGCATAAACATGGCCTCTTGCCCTGTCGTATTGTTTGGCAAAGCCATAACCATCATAAAATTCTCTAAGATTAGGGTGCTCTTCTAGATAGTCAACTTGGACAGAACCACCAAATTTTGTTTCGCTCATATCTGCATTGGCCTTATATGTGGCAAAAACGCCTGGATATGTATCTTTATAATCTTCTGCTGTTTTAATTTCTTTATCTTGTGAACATGCACTAAGAGCAAGCAGAAGGCCTGAAGCTATAAAAACCTTTGCAATTTTCTTAAACATATGGGCTCCTTTCTTTTTCATACAAGTTCTTACTATTATTAAGAACTATATTGTTAAAATAGACAAGTAAGTTTATTATTAATTTAGTAGATATTTTATTCCAGACTAAATCCGGTATAATAAAGGAACAAATAAGAGGTGTAAAGGATGCAAGATTCAAAAATAAAAGACTACGATATGTCAATCATTTCTGATCCTCACGTACTAGATCAAAGTTTGATTGCTGATACTGAAAATTTAAGAAAAGAATTAAAAATAGAAAGAAAACTTGTTGTCGAAAGCGAGTATTTATTTAAAAAATCCTTGGAAATGGTAGATAAGGCCGCCAGTAGATTTCTAATTCTTTCTGGAGATTTGACCAAGGAGGGAGAATATGTTAGCCACAAGAAGGCTGAAAGTCTGATTGATGAGTGGAAAAATAAAGACAAAAATCGCAAGGCCTTTATAATACCAGGTAACCACGACATAAATTCCAAAAAGGCCTACGATTATAAAAATGATGGCCCTGCCCAAATGACTAGTCCAAGAGACTTCGAAGAAATTTATAAATCTATCTATGAAGATGATTCTATATTAGAATTCTATAAAGATAGTAAAATTTTTAAAGCCTATCTGGCAGATGTCAATGAAAAATATAAGAGGGATGAAAAATATTCCTACTATGCAAATGGCTATCTCTCATACGTTGCAAGAGTTAAAAAAGAATATAAGTATGAAAACGGTCTAACTATCATAATGATTGATAGCTCAATATATGCAGCAGATATGGAACAAAAGCACAGAGATGGAACATGCAATGTAGTAGGATCTATTTCAAAAGAACAGCTCAGATGGATTGCTGATAAGATTGACGAGGCCAAGGCCCGCAAGGACATGGTAATAGCTGTAAGCCACCACGCCTTTATCCCTAATTTTAGAAACCAAGAGCTAGTATTTTCTCCATTTATAATTAAAGAATACAAAACTAAGATAGAAGATGCTGATCCTAGATTAAATAATAAAACTCCTATAGAAGTCTTAGCTGATAATGGCATAAAATTCATCTTTACCGGCCACTTGCACGAAAATGGTACAGCCAAGTTTACAACAGAAGAGGGAAAGCTTATCTATAATATCCAAACAGGATCAACCATTACCTATCCCCTACCAATCAGGCACCTAAAGATAATCAATAAGACTGGCGAAAGCCACGGTTTTGAAATATCTGTAAAGACTGAACTGATTAGGGACTTTTCTTATGTAGATGAAAATAAAAGAGAAAAATTTGTAGATGATGCAACTATATATACCCTCGAAAATCAACTTTCCCTAAAGGAAGTAATATCAAATTATATAAGAATCCAGGCCAATAACCCAAGGCTTGAGGACCTAGATATAAAAAAGGAAATAATCAGGCAAATAAATTCCAATATGGATACCAAGCTTCCTTATAATAATTATATGGATGCCTATGTATTTCCAAAAATAAGCCGCTTCTTCCCAATGAGAAAGCCTTTTGTGGGCAAAATAGAACTTGAAGAGAAAAATGGCAAACACAAAATTTTAATAAAGGCTATTGGCAATAGGATTCACATAAAATCTGACAATATAGAACTAGCTTTAGATGAGATTTTAAAACAGATAGATAAGAAAATCCTCTATCCACCCCTTCTTATTTATTTTATAGAAAAAATCCTAACAAAAGAATTTAAGATGCCTATAGATAGCAATGGTCACACCTTCTATGATTTTGCCAACTACATCTACCAATATCGTTCTACAGACAATGATAGGCCTGACTACGTAGATGCCATGATAGCTAGGCTTAATGATAAGTCTTACAATATTATTGATGAACTAATTGATTATGCTGCAGATGAAATAAATGAGGCCTTTGACTATGTAACTAGCCACATAGTTTTTGAGATTGATGGATCTAAGGATAAATTCTATGATATGTTAATTCAAACCGAAGGGATTACTTCCAATCTTTTTTATAAACACATGAGGTCAAAGATTGATAATCTAAGAGATTTCCTAGATTTCTTCTCAAGATTTATCACAAAAAAAGCACACATAAATGGTGTAGACTTAGCCAAAAAAGTCGCTCATTCCCATTCTGTTAGGAAGGTCAAGATGGATGTAAGCGATATGATGTTTGGCCAAAGATCACTTCGTAAGTTTATCACTGATATGATCGGTGAGATGAGCGAAGATATGGCAAAAATTTACCAAAATGACCAGGACAATGATGTAGATTACTATTTCAACTATATAGAATACGAAGATTTTGAGACAAATCAAAACTACCAGCTTAGCTGGTAGTTTGCACAGCGCCTATAAGGCGCGAAT
>NZ_CAUPMI010000025.1:0-30265 GCF_963512375.1 uncultured Anaerococcus sp. | reverse complement strand
ATGTTAAAGAATATGAAAAGTATGGGTTTAAAAAGTGTAAAGGTAGTTATGGCAAAAATGGTTGTTATTACTTATGCGTAGCTAAAGGTTGTAAAATGATTTTTCTAAGTAAAGAGATGATTGATATTATGGATTGGTCTGATAGCGACCCAAGAATCCACAAAAGACCGAATTGTAGATATAGCGATACAAGGACAGCTTTAGATATTGTTACAGGTCTTGCAATTAACGGAATGATTATCACGGAATAATTGATTATAGAACGGGAGAAAAATATGAAATATAAAGTTACAGCAAATTTAGACTTTACAGAAGATGTTTTAGAGTTAGACGATGATTTAACCGAAGAAGAAGTTGAAAAAGAATTATACGAGTATGTAAGTAGTTTCTTTGATTGGGGTTATAGGAAGGTGGAAGATGAATAGAAAAAGAGATATTAACGACTGGCTACTCTGGCTGATGGTTTTTAGGATTTTTATGGATTGGTATGGTTGGAAGAGTCTTTTGCTTTGTTTAGTGGGGGCGGTGGTTCTTTATGGAGCTACTAGGATTATTGATGAAAGGATGAGGGGTAAGGAATGAAAGTAAAAGATTTAATCAGAGAATTATCTTTATATGACGGTGAAGAAGATGTTTTAGCTTATCTTTATGATGAAGATAGCGATGTAGAATATGAGTGTGATTTTAAAGTAGATTATGATGTAGCTCCTTATTTGAATTTAGAAGAAATAAAAAGGTATTGATAATGAAAGTAAAAGATTTTTTAGAGTGGTTTTCTGATTTTGACCCTGAAAGCGAATTGAAATTTGAATTGTTTGAAGAAATATATAACGGAAATCTTCCAAAATGTATTGAGGAAGTTTATACCCCGTTAGAGGCAGAATATGAAAATTATTCAGATAAAGATGATGCTGTTACTGTTACTTTCACAAAATAAGGAGTTTATAGATGAGTTTTGAAGAATTAAAAGACAAGGTTTTAATCTGGGCCAAGGATAAGGATTTGCTCCATATCAAGAATGTTCCTAAACAATTTTTAAAGTTTATCGAGGAAGTGTTTGAGTTTAAGAGGGAGCTGGATATAAGCGACCTTAGAAGGTTTGCAGGAGACCATAAAGAAGCTGTTTTAAGAGACATTAAGCTTGAAATGGGAGATATTTTCGTAACTCTAATCATCCTTTGCGAGCAGATTGGGATTGACCCTGTAGAGTGCCTTGAGATGGCGTATGAAAAGATTAAAAATAGAAAAGGCCGTACAATTGGTGGGTCGTTTGTGAAAGAGGAGGATCTAATCGATGACTAAACAAAAAGACCTTATCGATAAAGTCTTTGCTGGTTATGATATTGAGGTCGATGGTGAGTATATCAATATTTACAAAAAGACGAAGATTGCCTGTTCTAGGATTGATAAGCAAGGTGTTAGGTTTGAAAAAGGATTTAACGATGTGGGAGCTTATGAAAAGAAGAGGATTTTAAGGGAATTGGACAAGGGGAGGTATTAATGAATAGGCAGATGAAGAGGCGATTTACTAAGAATCTCAATCTTAAGGAATCGGATATTGATGAGTTGTCTGAGTATTTCAGGAAGCAGAATGAGGAGGCTAATAAGGAGCTTGTTATTAAGTTCCTTGGCCTGACTGTGGAGGCCTTAAGGCTTGAGTTTGGCTTTGGACAAAAGAGGATTGAGCAGTATGGGGCTAGACTTGATAGCTTGCTTGATTCTATTAATCTTGGATATGTGACCTTTGAGGATTTACTGGAGGAGATGTCTATAAAACCTACTCAGATACTTAAAATTGACTATGGGACTAGGGAAAAGATTAAGGAGAGGATGGCAGTATGAGTGATTCTACATTTTTTGCACCTGGTGAATATATCGAAGACCATATGCTTGATGACTATGCTACAAGGCTTGGTCTAGAGGTGGAGGATTATCAAGCTTTGCTTAAGGGCGATTACCCTATTGACTATGACCTTGCCAAGAAAATTGAGAAGGTGACTAATGTGAGTGCTGAAACTTGGTTAAATTTGCAAAAGAGATATGACAAGAGGAAGGAGGGCTGATGGATTTTGATAGGATTAGGGAAAGGGATAGAGAAAAGACGAGAATGAATACCATAAGAGAGAGGCTGCTTTTTTATGGTAAGGATATGAGAAGGATGGAGGCTGAGAAAGAGAAGATAGAGATGTATAGGGATAGGCTTTCTATTGGAGCTTCTTGGTCGTCGTCTGATGCGGTTAAGGGTGGTGGGTCTAGTCAAGAAGATTTACAGGTTAAGATTATTGATAAAATTTCGGAGTGCGAGAGAAATATCAAGATTATTGAACTTGAAAATCGAGCTATGACTAATGCAATTGAAGATTTAGATTCAGATAAGCAGTTTATTATTCGCCATATGTGGATGATTAAGGGAGATAAGAGATTTACTTATCGTGATTGTGGAAGTTATCTTAAGATGTCTAAGGATACTGCTCAGAGAAGGAGTGATGCAGCTTTGCTAGAAATTTTTGAGAAGTTATATCTAATTGAGGGAGGTGAAATCGATGTAAGGTAAGATTGCGACAATTTTGAGACAATAATGAGACAAAAAAGCGACACAAAAGCCATTATAATGTGCTATAATGGTATTGTAAGAATGTTTCGAAGAAAGCGGTTTAACTCTAAGGATAGGTAATAAGACCTGTCCTTTTTCTTTTATAAAATTTAAGTCTATGAGTCGGGTTATCCATGGATAAAACCTCCTTTCAGTTTATTATATACAAGTATTCGGGTAGTGGGTTTTGCTATTTTTCCCCACTAAAAGAGATTTATTGCTCTTAGTTAAGTTAATGACAATTGTTTTTCACGTGGATAGCCTGACTGATGGACTTAAGAAATATTAAAATATTTAAAATAATACTTGACTTATGTATCCACATATTTATTGTAATTCTTCAATGAACGGGTTATAAAGATAAGCACTCTAATGGTTATTAGATGTGCTTTTTTAGTACGAATTTATCTAATATTTAATTATTTTCTTGACTGAATGAATGATTGAATGTATAATTCAAACCAGGAGGTCAAGATGAAAACAATTACGATAAGGCTTGATGATGAATTGCATAAAAAATTTAAATTATATGCGTTAGAAAATAATAAAAGTATGCAAGAAATCATTGAGGAATATATTAAAAAAATAATTAAAGAAAAAAATAAATAAAAAAGAACGATGGTTATAAGTTTAGCCACTCAACCATCGTTGCAGAGAAACGTTGTTTATAAATATAAATACAATGTTTCCTTATCAACATTGTACTATGAATAGCGGTTTCTTTCAATATGAAAGGACTTAAAATGAACAGTTTAGTGCAAGTAAAAAATGACAAGAATTATGGACTAATTACAACCAGCAGAATAATTGCCCAAGGTTTGAGTAAAGAACATAGTAAAGTTATGAGGACTTTGGAAAACCTAATCTTAGAAACGCCAGATGTGGCTTCTCTGATTATTCCAACAACTTACAAGGTCAAAGGCCAAAAAAGAGAATACAAAGAATATCTACTAACAAAAGACGGTTTCACCTTATATATGTTTAACATTCAAGGATATAATGATTTTAAAATGGCATATATAAATGAGTTTAATCGTATGGAGCGACTTCTTAATGGTGAGCAACTAGAACTAGAACCTTACAAGCTTGAAAAGAAAACCTATAAAGGTAAACCAGTTATGACTGTTAGGGATTTGGCTTATCTAACAGGAGATAATAAGGACAATATTAATTGGCTTGTTAGGTCAAAATCTTTAGGCACTCTTTTAAATGCTAGAACCTTAAGAGATTTTAGGTCTGAAAATAACAACATAAGTGTATATAACAGGCTCAATATTCTCTTTGAAGATGATGTTTATAAGCTTATTGACAGTTATTGTTTAAATGATGATGCTAATATGAAGATCAATAGGTATTTTTCTGAAAATAGTTTGGTTAATGGGTGTAACAAAGGGGATATAGATAGATTTTTGAAAGTTCAAAAGTTAATTGATTTGCATAGAATTTTGTACACTTTTACTTCGGATAGTGAAATGCTAGGAGATTTTACCGAGATTATTTCTTCAAAGCTTGTTGAAATTGGGTTGTTGGATAAGCCTTGCAGGGATTTAGGTATAAATTCTAAGCAAGGTTGGAATTTAGGTATCAAACTTGATGGTTTGAAGAAAAGTATTTTAAGTTAATTTTTAATATTTAGAAAGGCAAGTTGTAAAAGACTTGTCTTTTTTTGTACTTATTTAGGTTGAAATTACAATTTTATAATAAAAAAGAGAGGGCAATCACTCCCTCTCTTTTCCTTGCTTGTCAGATAAATTCCGTTTCGCACGAAAGATTTAATCTTTCTTCTAACAAGCTAGCACAAATTACGCTCTAATGTGCTTTTATATAGTACCTGATGACTATTTACACTATTATTATATGATATGATGACGGTTTCAGCAAGTACAACTCATATAATTCTTTTTGAAATTGTGATTGTCTAGCATCTAGCGAAGATGTATATTTGAAAAAATGCTGACCTGTCATCTACATTTCATTTTCTATAAGTGTTTATCTTTTATAAGTGTTTATCTTTTATTTGATGATAAAGTGAAACTAACGCTAATATAAGCATAATGATTTCATAAATTGTCATCTGGTACTCCTTTCTAGAATCTAGAAAGTTGTAAGAATATTATACAGAATTTTATTAAATTAACAATATTTAAGAGATGTAAAGAAAAGGGGTGATGTGCTCTGAAGAAATTGACAATTAAACAAAAGAAGTTTGCTGATGAGTACATCAAGACTGGTAATGCTACTGAAGCTTATCTTAAATCTTATGCCAAGCAAAGTAGAGCAAGTGCAGAAGCAAATGCTAGAAAACTACTCGGAAAGTACTCGGTAAAAAAATATATAGATAATAGGTTAAAAGAGATTGATTCAGAAAAAATAGTCTCACAAAAGGAGATTATGGAGCTTTTATCTTCTATAGCAAGAGGTGAGTCAACTGAACAAACTCCTATATGGGTGGGAGGAGGTAGGCAAGAAGTTATAGAAACTAGAACTACAGATAAAGATAGGATAAAAGCAATGGATATGTTAATGAAACGATTCGGTATGCATTATTCTGACCTAGAAATAGAAAAACAAGAAGTACAAATCCAGAAGACTAAGACAGAAATTGAAATTATGAAGGGTATATCAGAAGAAATTGAGGACCTTGAAGATATAGATAGGATGATTTATGGAGAAGATTAAGAAGAGAAGGACAATTCCCTTTAGATTTTCTAAAAAGCATGTTGACTATATCAGGAATTGTAAAAATAATACTTATAATATAGCTGAAGGAGCTGTAAGGGCTGGTAAGACTGTTGACAATGTTTATGCTTTCGCCCATGAATTAAGAACCACCAAGGACAGGTTACACCTTGCCACAGGTTCCACTGTTGCAAACGCCAAGCTAAATATAGGGGATGCCAACGGTTTTGGTCTTGAATACGTCTTCCGTGGTCAGTGCAAGTGGGGGAAATATAAAGACAATGAAGCTTTAATTATAAAAGGCCCCTACACAAAGCAAAGAGAAAGGATAGTAATATTTGCGGGTGCTGCTAAGGCTGATTCTTACAAGAAAATAAGAGGTAACTCTTATGGAATGTGGATAGCTACAGAAATTAATCTTCATCACAAAGACACAATCAAAGAAGCCTTTAACCGTACTGCTGCAGCTAATATGCGTAAATTCTTTTGGGACTTAAACCCTTCAAGTCCTAATCATTTTATTTATTCTGACCACATCGATAAGTATCAGGGGATGATGGATGAAGGAATAAGATTTGGTGGTTATAATTATAAACATTTTACAATCGATGATAATATCAATATTTCAGACCAGAGAAAAAAGGAAATAAAACTCCAGTACGACCCTAATTCTGTTTGGTATAAAAGAGATATACTGGGGCTTAGGGTTGTAGCGGAAGGGCTTATATATAAGCAGTTTTCAGATGGTCCGGAAAATTATTTAATTGAAGGCAAACCTCACGAACTACAGATGATTCAAATCGGCGTGGACTTTGGTGGAAATAATTCTAAGCATGCTTTTGTTTGCTGTGGAATTAGTCGAGGTTTTAAAAAGGTTTATGCTTTGAGGTCTGAGAGATTAGAACCTGACAAGCCAACAGACCTATACAATCAGCTAATAGACTTTGTAAGGGTTATTCAATCCACCTATGGGAATGTCGACTTAATCTATGCAGATAGTGCGGAGCAAGTTCTAATCAAGGGTATGCAAAAAGCCTTATTAGATGCAAATTTAAATATAAAGATTAAGAACTCTATCAAGCATCCAATCAATGACAGAATAAGGCTTGTTAATACTTTGATTGCTTCTGATAGATTTTTTTATACTAAAGATTGTAAGAGCCTTGAAGAGGCTTTATCTACTGCGGTTTGGAAGGAAGAAGAAATGGAGGATATAAGGTTAGATGATGGGACAAGTGATATTGATACCCTAGACGCCTTTGAATACTCTATTGAGAAATTTATAAAGGTACTTATGAATGTATAGGAGTATTTATGCTAGATAGAGAAATTAGAGAGAGGCTGGGAAGCCTTGCCCTCAATATTGAAAATAATTATAAGATATGGCTTGATTGCTACCATGGGGAACCCTACTGGCTTAGCAATCCAAATGACGCTGATAATTCTCAATCCTTGAATTTGTGTGCGGCTATATCATCTGAGCTTGCAAGGCTTACGACTATGGAGCTTGAAACTAGGGTTGATGATGAAAATATTGATTCAATTTATCAAAAATTCATAAAACGTATTAGAAGATTTACTGAATATGGTTTGGCCTTAGGCGGGATTATAGTCAAACCCTATGTTGAAGACTTTGAGAAAAAGATTATCGATATAGATATTGTTCCTGCCAATAAATTCATCATTTTAGGATTTACGAGCTTTGGAGATATTAATCACATTGTCTTTATCGATAGGATCAAGAAGAAAGATAAGAAAGATAAGGACATATTCTTTACCAGGCTTGAAGAACACAAGATAGGTGATGAATATCTAATTACTAACACCGCTTATTTATCAAATAACCAAGAGGTTTTAGGAGATAAGATAAGCCTAGGAGCGGTGGAAGAGTGGGCGGATATGACTGAAAAAATGACAGTAGATTCAGATAGACCTTTATTTGCTTACTTTAAAAACCCACAGGCTAATAACTTAGACCTGGATTCTAACGAGGGTATATCCTGCTTTGCTAGGGCTTTATCCTTAATCCAAGACGCTGATGAGCAATACCAAAGAATTCACTGGGAGTATAAGGGAAGTGAACTAGCTATTGACGCAGACATAACAACCGTAAAAGCTAACGGAGAGTTGCCAAAGGGCAAGGAAAGATTATTCAGAAATCTTGGTATGGATATGGGGGACGGAGGCAGAGACTTCTATGAAGTATTTAGCCCTGAAATCAGAGACACTCCGTTATTCCATGGTCTAGATGAAATATTAAGAAAGATTGAATTCCATTGCGGCCTAGCCTATGGAACCTTGTCTCATATGAGTGAAACAACTAAAACGGCTTCAGAAATTATTACAAGTCAGCAAAGGTCTTATTCTACAGTTAAGGATATACAAACAGAACTTGCTGATTGTCTTGAAGAATTTGTCGAGATATTAAAGTATTGGTATAAGGAGCTTGATATTTCATATGATGAGAATTGCCAAGTATCCTTTGACTTTGATGACAGCCTAGTAGTGGATTCTGAGACCGAACAAAAGATAAGGCTCCAAGAAGTGGCAGCAGGTATCCTAAAACCAGAAGCTTATCTAAAATGGAGATACGGTGTAACTGATGATGAGTTAGCCGACATACAAGCGGGAGTATCAGAAAATAGAGATGATATAGCTGAGGAAGAATAATGCTAAGCCCAGAATACATGGAAAGGGTAACCGACCACCTAATAGAATTATATCAAGGATTAGAAGATGATATCCTTGAAGATATAGCAAAGAGGATAAATAAAAATGGATACCTAACAGCAACCGGAGAAAGACAAGCGGAGGTTTTGATTGAAAATGGATACACGACGGAGGAAATAGAAAGTCTATTAAAACCACACCTAGAAGATATCGATGATGAGATAGGTCAAATTATCAAAAATTCAGGCCTAAAACACTATGAAGATGAAGCCAAGGCTTATAGGTCTGTAAATAAGAAACTTGTTGATATAAACAAAAATAAGCATGCTAATCACACAATCAATAATGCCCTTGATAGGCTACTAAAAGGAAATGCTAATATAACTCAATCATTAGGGGTTGTCTGCAATGGAGAGAATGTAAAATTAAATAAATTCTATAAAGACAAACTAAACCAAGCGGCCTTTAAGGTTGCTAGCGGAGCTTTCTCAGGTCAGCAGGTAGTTAGAGGCCTAGTCAATGATTTATCTGAATCAGGGATAAGGGTAATTAATTATCAAAATTCAGGAAGAAATTATACTGTGGAATCTGCGGCTAAAATGATTGTTAGGACAACCCTAAACCAGATGACAGGTGAAATGTCTTTGTCTAATGCGGAGGATATGGGCCAAGACCTTATGGAAATATCAGCCCACGCCGGAGCAAGACCGACTCATGCAGAATGGCAAGGACAAATTGTTTCTTTGTCAGGTGAAAATACAAAATATTTAAGTCTTGATGATATAGGTTATGGAGATGTGGCGGGATTTCAAGGTGCAAATTGCAGGCATAACTGGTATCCATTCTTTGAAGGAATATCAGAAAGAGCCTGGAGTCAAGAAATGTTAGACAATATAGATCCGGAGCCTTTCGAGTTCGAAGATAAGGAATACACTTTCTATGAAGCAACTCAGAAGCAGAGACAAATCGAAAGAACTATTAGAAAATACAAACATAGGGTTATGATGTATGATAAGGTAGGAGACGATGAAAGCAAGCTAATAGCTCAGGTAAGATTACAAAGACAAAGACAGCTTTATAAGAACTTTAATAGAGCGGGCAAACTTCGTCCTACTACTGTAAATACCAGCGTTTATGGGTATAATAATAGTAAATATTTTGAAGAATTAAAGCAAAGCAATAGGTATAAGATATACAAAGAAAGAATATCAGGAAATTATTGGGAGAATGCAACTTTTTCTAGCGATAAATCTTTAAAAATACACATAGATAAGCATTTAAAAGAATTTGATAATATAAGTGAAGAAGAATATTTACGAAAAGCAAGAGACCTATTAAATGCTGAATTATCAAATAATATTAAAGGATTTATGACTCAACAAAAAACTATTTTAAAATATAATGTTGAAAATAACGAATTTGTAGTTGGAAACTCTAAGGGATTTATTTCAACATTTTATAAACCATCAAGAGGTATTGACTATTGGAAAGATGAGGTAAAACGATATGAAATATTCAGAGGGAACTATGATTAAATGTCCTGTCTGTGGTAAAGATGTAGGATTCTATGATATTTGTGAAAATTGTGGATATCAAAACACGGGAGAAGAAAATATTGATGGTGGACCAAATAAAGTTACACTTAAAGAAGCAATTAAAAATTATAAAGAACTTGGTATTTCTGACCCTAATGATGATTATTGCATAACTATTTTAAAAGAAAGAAATAAAAATGATTGAAAATTTTAAAATCATATTAAAAATTCTAACATCTTTAAACAAATCACTTGACGAAGAATATTTTGATTCAGACTTAATATCTGCTAGTACACTAGGTATTACAGAAATGAGAAGAAACAATCTTTTAGAAATGTTATATGACGCTGGTTATATTAAAGGATTGACAATCAAGTATTATGTAGACGGAGACTTTGTAGTTACTAATTTAGATAAAACTAAAATAACTTTAAAGGGTTTAGAATATTTAGAAACTAATACAATTTTTAAAAGAATACAAAAGACAGCTAAGGGAATTAATGAAATGATTCCAGGAGCATAGAGATATTAGATTAAGCACACTAACACTTGTTAGATGTGCTTTTTAATTATAGGAGATATTATATGTATAATGACGATGAAAAAATTAAAGAGAAAATAGAAGAAATAGATAGGAATATTGTCATACCTATAGTTGTATCAATTTTCACGAGCTTTATAACCAATGTCCTTCTGTTATATATTTTATAACAAAGGTAGTTAGAATTGTTGTTATAAAAGAAACTAGAATAGGTGTTAAGATTGAATGTTTGAAAAACTTAAACTTTTTGTAACGCTTAATATTTTCATAGTCTAAACCATATTTAGTGATTTTTACCATGAAATCCCCAGATACATATGGTTTATATTTTATTAAGCCAATATCATCAAGGTATTCAAGATTGATAAGTAGTTCATTAATATTAATTGTGGATATTGCTTTGTTTTTCAAGAATTTATCTGAATGTATTATATCAGTAGTGTTCATTTTCTTTAACTCTTTAAGAATCTTTTTAGAGTTTTTGGATAGGTACATAAGTTTGACTCCTTTTTAGTCTATTATACATTAATAAAAAAATATTTTTAATTTACTCTTGACAAGTAACGAGTAACATAATATAATCGTTGTAACGAGTTACAAAAAGGGGGTGAATTAAATGAGTAGAGCAGAATATATGAAAGAAATACGAAAGAATAAAAAAGCTTTCAGTGTTCTACTTGAAAAAGAAAGATTTAAAATCATTGATGATTACTTAAAGAATGAAAATATGAGTAAAAAAGAATGGTTAGAATCTAAAATAGATGAGATAGAAAGACAAAAAAAATAAAGGTAGTGTTGACGTTCAAACAAAACTACCTTTAAATTCAACGATAAGGAAATCCTCATCTCAAATATATTATAACTCATTAAGGGTTTCCTTTCAATATGAAAGGATTATAAAAAATGAATAGTATAACAATTAATAATAACAGTATTGAGAGAAAAATATATAACAATCAACCAGTAGTTACTTTTAAAGATATAGATTTGGTACATGAAAGACCAGATGGTACAGCTAGTAGAAATTTTAGAACAAACAAGAAACACTTTATAGAAAACCTAGATTTTTACTATATAAATATTGATAAATGCAAAAGCGACGAAATTCGTCGATTTGGAATTGAGAGCCCTAGAGGTGGTTATCTTTTCACAGAAAGCGGCTACCTAATGTTAGTAAAATCTTTTACAGATGATTTAGCATGGCAAGTGCAAAGGCAACTTGTTAATTCATATTTTAGATTAAAAGAGGAAGTTTACGAGCAACTAGAACTAGAACCTTACAAGCTAGAAAAGAAAACCTACAAGGGTAAGCCGGTTATGACTGTTAGGGATATTGTTTATCTAACTGGAGAAAATAAAGATAATATCAATTGGCTTGTTAGGTCAAAGTCTTTGGGTACTCTTTTAAATGCTAGGACACTGAGAGATTTTAGGTTTGAAAATAATAACATAAGTGCTTACAACAGGCTCAACATTCTATTTAAAGATGATGTATATAGTTTAATTGGAGAATATAAACTTAGAGAAGATGCACACTTGAAAATAAAAAAATATTTTGCTGATAATAAGTTAGCTTTAAAGAGTAGTAAAGGAAGCATAGATAAGTTCCTAAAGGCTCAAAGATTAACTGACTTATATAGGAGCTTGTATATATTTGCTATGGATGAGGAGATGAGAGAAGATTTTACAGAAATTATCTCAGAAAAACTTGTAGAACTTGGTTTTTTAGAAAGACCTTGTAGGGATCTAGGAGTAAATACCAAAGAGGGATGGAATTTAGGTATAAAGTTAAATGATTATAAAAAGATGTTAGTTAACAATTAAATAATATTAAATTAGGAAGCTTTCGGGCTTCCTTTTTTTATGGAGCTTTAGTTTAATCAGGAAAAACACCAGACTCCAAATCTGGGAGATAAAGGTTCAAATCCTTTAAGCTTCGCCATGGTCAAAGCAGACCTAAAATGCTGGAATGTTACTAATCTAGAGTCATAGCGACGACTTAAAAAGCTTAGGAATGGAGATTTTATGAAGACAGAAGAACTCAAAGAAATAGGACTAAATGATGAGCAAATAGCGGCGGTTTTCAAACTAAGAGGTCAGGAAGTAGAGAATTTCAATAATTTAAAAAATGAATATGAGACCTTGAAGACTGAAAACGAAAACTATAAGTCCCAAGTAGCAAGTGCAAATGAGCAAATAGAAGCCTTCAAAGATATGGATATAGATTCCATTAAGGCAAGTGCGGAGGAATACAAAAACAAGTATGAGCAAGCACAAATCAAAGCTAAAGAAGATATTGACAGAATCAACCTAAACAATGCTATTGATCTAGGCTTAGTAAATGCTGGAAGTAGAAATCTTAAGGCGGCAAAAGCCTTGCTTGATATCGACAGCTTGAAGGATTCTAAAAACCTAAACGATGACTTGAAAGCACAAATTGAGGGACTAAAAGAAAGCGATTCATACCTATTTAAAATTGAGGGAGAACCAAAGCAAAGGGGCATAGGTAAGTCAGGTTCTATAGGAGATAAGGAACTTAAAGATATGACTTACGAAGAAATGCTTCAAGCTAACAAAAAAGGTATTTTATAGGAGGAATTAAATGCCAAAATTATTTGATAAGACTTATTTTAACCCAGAAGTTTTTGAACAATACATTGATGTAATCGAAAGAGAAAGAACAAATGAGCTACTTAATTCATCTGCTATTGTAGAAAGGGCAGACCTCAAAACAAGAATGGATGAACAAACAGGCGGTAACATCATTGTTACTCCAATTGCCGGAATCCTATCAGGGGACGCTGATAATTATGATGGCCAAACAGATATCAAATCAGACTCAACTAATACTTTTTACCAAAAGAGAGTTGTTATTGGTAGGGCCCACGCTTGGACTGAAAAAGACTTTGTTTTTGATATTACAGGCGGACACGATCCAATGAGAACTGTTGCTAATCAACTTTTAGATTGGTGGGCAGACCTTAAACAAGATTCACTTCTTGCAATCCTTGAAGGTATCTTCTCTATGACAAAGGCAGAGGACAAGAAATTTGTAGACGGCCACACATATAAAGATGATGTATTCGGTCAAGTAACCTTAAACAACGCACTACAACAAGCCTTTGGAGCTAGAAAGAAAAACTTTGCAGCAGCTATTATGAACTCTGCCGTTGCAACTCAATTAGAAAACTTAAATCTAATTCAATATGCAAAATACACCGACGCTAGAGGAATAGAAAGACCACTTGCCTTGGCAAACCTTAACGGTAGACCAATCATTATTGATGACTCATTGCCAATAAGCAAAGAAGGGGAATACACAACATATATCTTTGGCCAAGGAGCTTTTGAATATACCAAGGCTGGAGCTAAGGTGCCTTATGAAACTGACAGAAACCCAATGAAAAACGGCGGAGAAGATACCCTATACACTAGAGATAGATTCTGCTTTGCACCAAGGGGTATTTCATTTACTGAGGCTTCTATGGCTTCATTATCACCAACTGAAGCAGAGCTTAAGAAGGGTGCTAACTGGGAAGTAGTAAAGAATGAAGAAGAAACTTTCCCACTTAACCAAATACCAATAGCAAGAGTCCTAACTAAACTTGAAGCTAAAAAGCCAGCAGGGGAATCAGGCAGCCCAGCAGCTTAAGCAGAAAGGGGTTAATTTATGTTAACCTATGATGATTTTATTAAAAATAATCCTAGAGTAGACCTGCCAGAGGGCCTTTTTACGTCCTTACAAAGGAGAATTAGAAGGCGTATAGACTTCTTGACCTTTGAAAGAATAAGGGAAAATGACAAAGACCTACAAAAAAGAATAGATGAAGTTACCCAAGATATAATTAACCAGCTTTATTTTAATAATAGGGAGCTTTTAATTGATTCGGAGGGTAATTCATCTAGTAATATAAAATCGGAGTCTGTGGGCGAATATAAAGTGGAATACGCACAATCAAATTCCTTGTCAGTAGATAAAAAAGATGGATTAGTGGCAGGTCTTATTGATCAAATGATTAAAGAGGCCTTTGTCCATACTGGCCTAATGTATAGGGGCGTTTATTGATAACTAACGCCAAGGTTACAATCATAAAAAGAATGGTTGTAGATAGACAAAACGTGTATAAACCCCTAAGAACTTACCCTTGCCACTGGGAAGAGACTAGAGGGATTAACACTAACCGCACTGGTAGGAGCAAGGATGATATTGACGAAATAACATGCTATATACCAAATGAGCTTTTAAGAACTGTTGACGTTGAAGACCTAGTAATCAGAAATGATGAAGAGATAGATATTGAAGAACTAAAGACAGCTAAGGATTATCAAAAGAAATACAAGGCTAAAATAGTGACAGTTTCTGATGTTTTTGACTTCGGTTCACCTAATATGCAGCATACGAGAATAGGGGCTAAGTAATGATAAACTTTTCTAAATTTGACTTTGACCAGGCTAAGGCCTTGAAGGAAAGAGACCTTGAAACAGGAGGTCAAGTTCAAAAATTTATAGATAGTGAGTGTATAAGGAGAATGGATCCTTACACACCAAAAGATTTAGGCACCCTTATAGGTTCAGCGACTAGCCAAACAAGTATAGGAACAGGAAGGATAGTCCAACAAACCCCTTACGCTAAAAGATGGTATTATGAACCAGCTAATTTTCAGGGAGCACCTACGAGGGGGAACAGGTGGTTTGAAAGAATGAAGTCAAGTCACAAAGACTCAATCTTAAGAGGAGCTGCAAGCCTAGCAGGAGCAAAAGTAAAATGAAATCAATTATAGAAAGTATAAGGGAATATTTTCTTAAATGCCCTTATTTAGAAGACGATGTAAGGCTTAGTGTTGATTTTCTGGGAGACCAACCTCTAGAATACGGAATCTATACTGAGCCTATAAGTCCAACAATTAAAAAATACGTAGACGGAGATGAGCTTAAACAATTTGGTTTTATCTTTACTACAAGAAGTCATATGAGCGGAGATTTAGTTACACAGCTAGAAAACTCTGCTTTTTTTGACAATTTAATTGAGTGGATCCAGGAGATGAATAATAAGAAAGAATTTCCAGACCTTGAAGGTGATAAGTATCCAACAAAGCTGGAAATAATAACGAATGGTTACTTGTCTAGTGCTGATGTCGGTTCTAGTCAATACCAAATACAAATGCGTTTAGTTTATATGGAGGTAAACAATGGAAAAAACTAAAACACTACAAAATTTAAAAGAATTTAAAGGCCTTGTACTAAGGGCTGATGTAGTTTCATTTATGGAAGTAAATGATTTATATTACAGAATGAAAGGTTTCACCGACCTTCCAACATCTAAAGAAACAGAAGAATATTCAAGAAAATATGTCGACGAGAAATCAGAAAGAACTGCCGTTACTGGTATGACTTCAACAACTGATTTCACACTAGATAGGTACAAGGACAATCCAGTACACGATAGAATTCAAGAAGTCTTTGATAAAGAACAATTAGCAGATGACGCTACAGTTAATATTGTAGTTGTCGACTTTGCCAAACCAATTGAAGGACAAGAAGGCAAATTCTATGCAATCAAGAGAAATCACACTATAGTTCCAGACTCTGCAGGTGATGGTACTGACGCTTACCAATACTCAGGAAGTTTCAAGGCTAATGGTCCATCTATTGAGGGTTATGCAGAACTAGGAGATAAGGATTCAGACTGGCTAACAATTAAATTCACTGAGGGTGAGCCTACTGCGTCTACATCTTCAAGGACAGCTTAAGTTAATTATTTAGGGGCTAGACGCCCCTTTTTCTTTTCAAAAAATTAAAAATAAAGGAGTAAATTATGGCATTTAAAAGACAAAAAAGACAAGTAATTAAATTTGAATTTGAATATCAAGATATTAATGGAGATACTCAATTTCTAAAATATGAAATTGAGCATGACACAGATCTAGCTAAAAAGCTGACAGCTATAGGTGAATTAGACTTTGAAAAGATGTCTTCAAGTGAATCAAAAGAAGCCCTAAGAAAAGCCTTTGACACAATTCTAGGCCTTGGGGCAATGGATGATATTCAGGAAAAAGTATTCGACGGAGAAGAATTGCTTCTAACTGATTATTTATCTATAGGAAATTACCTTGTAGAAGAAGTGGACAAGGCCAATAAGGAACTAGATAAGCTTACAAACTCTTTTAGCTTTGGCAAAAAAGAAAATGTAATCGATGGAATTATAGTTGATGAAAAGTGAGTATTCTAACTAAAGGCCTACCAAAAACAATAGACGTAAGCGGAAGAAAGGTAGCTATAGAAACAGATTTTAGGGTTTGGATTAAATATGAAGAAATAATGCTAAAAGAAGATGAGAAAGCCCAAATCCAGGTATTAGAAGTTATTAATACATGCTTGGCGGAGGATTTTAAGATTTCAAGCCTTGATGAATTAGAAAGCTTATTTGATGGCTTTTTATGGTTTTATAGTCTAGGAAAAAAGATAGATGGAAGCCAAGAAAAAAAGAAAGAAGAAGAGGACTCAGAATTTGCTGGCCTTAGCTTGGTATACTCTTTTGAACATGACTGGGCATATATATATGCAGCCTTTACGGAATGTTATAATATCAATCTTTTTACCGCCAACCTACACTGGTGGGAATTTAAAGCCCTTTTTGAGGGGCTAAACCAAAAATGTCTATTTTCAAGAATTATGTCTTTTAGATCCATGAATATCACTTCTAAGATGAGTAAGGATGAAAAGAAATACTATAGAACAATGAAAAAGATTTATGCTTTGCCAGATGAAAGGACAGTGGAAGAAAAAGAAAATTCTTTTGCTAGGTCAATGATGGCAAGCATGCAAATATAAAGAAAGTGAGGTGACATATGGCAAGTGATGGTAAACTGCTATTTGATACCAAGTTAGACACCTCAGGATTTAAAAGCGGCCTTGCTTCCCTATCTTCTATGGCAACTACTGCTGGAAATGGATTTAAAAGCATAACAAGCAAGGCTGTTAATGGAATAAAAACTGGCTTTGTTGCTGCAGGAGCAGCGGTTGCAGGATTTGGAGCCTACTCAGCAAAGGCTGGTGCTGACTTTGACGCAGCTATGAGTGAGGTTCAGGCAATTTCAGGTGCCTCAGGTAGCGACCTAGAGGCTTTAAGAGATAAGGCCAAGGAAATGGGTGCAACCACCAAGTTTTCTGCTAGTCAATCAGCCGAAGCCCTTAAGTACATGGGTATGGCAGGCTGGAAAAGTCAAGAAATGATTGATGGTCTGCCAGGAATCATGAACCTTGCCGCCGCTTCTGGAGAAGAATTAGGTACTACATCTGATATCGTAACAGATGCCCTATCAGCCTTTGGATTGACGGCCAAAGATACAAGCGAATTTGTTGACGTATTAGCTGCCGCTTCTACAAACTCAAATACAAACGTATCTTTACTAGGTGAATCATTTAAGTATGTTGCACCAGTAGCCGGAGCCTTAGGCTATAAAGCCCAAGATGTGGCAATTGCCTTAGGTTTGATGGCCAACGCCGGAATCAAAGGATCTCAAGCTGGTACATCTTTAAAAACTTCCATAGCACGACTAGCAAGTCCTACTAAAGCGGTTCAGTCTCAAATGGATAAGCTTGGCATATCATTGACAACCGCTTCGGGAGAAATGAAACCTTTTAAACAACTCATGATGGAAATGAGGAGGTCTTTTAAGGACCTAAGTGAAGTCCAGCAAACCCAAGCAGCGGCCACAATCTTCGGTAAAGAGGCAATGTCAGGTATGCTTGCAATTTTAAATGCAAGTGATGAAGACTTTAATAAATTAACAGAAAGCATTTATAATTCTTCTGGTGCCGCCGAAGAGATGGCAAAGATAATGAATGATAACCTTAAAGGTGATATAACCATCCTCCAATCAGCCCTAGAAGGCCTAGGAATATCCTTATATGAAAACGTGGACAATCCTTTTAGGCAAGTAGTCCAATCAGTAACTGAACAAGTCGATAAGCTTAACGCCGTAGTCAATGAGGATATAAGCAAACTCCCTCAGGTTATAGGTGATATGATAGCCCAAGGGGCAGTTGCCGTAGCGGAGAAAGCTCCTAAATTTATTGAAGCGGGCAAAACTATAATTTTAAGCCTATTAGATGGCTTGCAAAAGAATTCTGACAAGCTAGCAAGTAGTGCAGCGGCAATTATAACCACTTTAGTTTCTGCCTTTATGGAAGTGGGGGCAAAGCTTTTTGAAGTAGGCGGAGATATTTTAATCAAACTTGCCGAAGGTCTAACAGCCAACGCCTCAGTCTTAGTGCCAAAGGCCATTGAAATTATCGGTAAACTTGCTGAAAGCTTTAATAAAAATGCGCCTAAACTTATAAAGGTTGGTATAGACCTTATAAAAGCAATAGCAAAAGGGATTGCTGATAATCCTGATGTTGTAGCTAAAGCGGTTCCTCAGATACTAAAGGCTTTAGCAATAGCCTTTGCAGCCTTCAAGGGAGCAAGCGTAGCTAAAAGCATGATGTCTTCTTTAGCTAAAGGAATCATGGGTGAAAAAACTGTTGTCAGCGAGTCGGCTACTGGAGTTATAAATTCCTTAATACAAGCTTTTAACAGTAAAGGCTTAAAGCTTAACGAGGCTGGCGGAAAGCTTGTAGATGTCTTGGCAAAAGGAGTTTCAAGCAAGGCTAGCATTTTAAAATCAGCTGGATCTAAAACTATAGGACCACTGATGACTGGAATTAAAACGGGGTCTAGCAAGCTAGCAGGAATAGGAAGCAATATAGTTAGCATCTTATCCAGCGGCATAAGCAAAATAGGCGGAAGTAAGCTAGTAACTGTCGGTGGTGGCCTGATAAAGGCCATAGGTGGCGGCCTAATGAAAGGTTTAACGCTAATAGGAGGTATAGGAGCAAAGATAATAGCGGCTCTTACAACTGTTTTATCAAATCCGGTTGGCCTTGCAGTGGCAGGTGCTGCCCTTATAGGCTTTATAATCAAAGGTTTTAACCTTGATTTGCCAAAGATAGCAAACTCTGCCGGCAAGATTGTAGGGTCAATTGCAAATAAAATAAAGCAAGGTGCCTCTAAACTAATTGATGCTGGTAAGTCGATGGTTAATAAAATCGGCGACGGTATCAATGCAACTAAGAAATTCTTTGCCGACGTTCACTCCAAGGGACTTATATCAGTGCTTGGAAGCAAACTTAAAGCTGGAGTCAATAAGTTAAAAGATATTGGTAAAAGCTTTATAGATGGTATCAAGCAAGGCTGGGAAGAAAATGAAAATAAGGTTGCTGACAAGGCTAAGGACCTGCCTAAAAAGGTTAATGACTCAGTAGATGGAGCGGAGACCAAGCCAACTGGCGAGAATATGGTTATGGGTGTGGTGGAAGGTTTAAAAGACGGCACCACAGATATATCAACAGCCTACAAAGAATTAATTAAGGGTGGAGTTTCAGACTCTGACGCTAGGGCCATTATAAGGCAAGAAGGTAAGGCAAGCGTCGATGAGTACGCCCAAGCAATCTATGAGGGGTCAGGCAATGTAAGAAGTGCCTACACAGCCCTAAGGACATCTGGATTAGAAACTATGGAGGCAGCCGAACAATTCTTCGAGATAGCAGGACTTAACCTAGACGGTTTTGTGAATGGAGTTGAAGAAGGCGGTCAAACATATAGGCAAAAGCTTCAAGAGATGATGGACTCAGGAATGAGTGAAATCGAAGCGGTAGAAAAACTAACCGAAATAGCTCTTAGAAATATGCAGGGCTTCAAAGATGGTACAAGCGAAGGGGCTGAAGGAATTATAGAAGAATTTACTACTATGATGGATATGGGCCTTGATGAACTTGAAGCCTTTGATGAAATGTATGCAAAGGGCCAAATAAATGTGGACGCCTTTGGTCAAGGTTCGGCCGCTGGTAAAGAAGCGGCCCTTGCTATTTATAGGCAATTAAGAGATTCTGGCCTATCATCTGTAGAGGCCGTTCAAGCTATGCATGATATGGGGCTTTTAAATGTAAATGGCTTTGCTGATGGAGCCAACGCTGGCAAAATCAATGTAGAAGCCGCTTACCAAGCCTTAAAAGCATTAGGCTTAAGCGAAGCTAATATTGCTGAAATACTAAGAAGTATAGGGGCAGAGAATGTCGCCGCCTTTGGCGAAGGTGTAAGTTCAGGTCAAGAAAATGTATCTGCAGCCTATAATAGCACCTTTGCAAATCCTCTAGAAGCCCGCTCTTCCATGATTTTTGGAACTGCAAATAAACAAGGTTTAGATACTGGTGTAAACTTTGCAGATGGTATCGAGTCAGCAACCATGGATGTAACTACCAGGTCCCAAGCCCTGGGCCAAAGTGCCATTGACAAGCTCCAAGGAGGAGAAGGCGAGGCCAATAAAAAGGGCCAGGAAGTAGGCAAAGAGTATGCGACTGGTATTGATACTTCAAAGGCTGCCGTAGATAAAAGTGCAACAAGCATAGGTAAAGACGCCGCCCAGGCCTTGTCTAATCAATCTAAAGACTTTAACCAAGCTGGTAAGACTGCAATGGAAGGTTATAGTTCAGCGATAAGTAGCGAATCAAGCAAGGCAGTAGCTAGCATTGATAAGATGGGCTCATCTATACAAACAAGCCTTACAAATACCTCTAATGTAGTAGCACAAAATGCAACAAAGATGATGAATACCTTAGCTAGTAATGTAACTAGTGGATCAAGTAAAGTTCAAACATCTTTTACAAACATGCAAAATAAAATAAACTCTACCATTACAAGTATGAGTTCTAAAACTACTAGCCAAACTAAGTCAATGATGACTAATGTAACTAACTCCATTACAAGTGGAGCAAACAAGATAAATACCCAATTTACCCAGATGGGGAATAAGATTAATTCAACCATGACCACGACTTCCAACCAGGTCAAGACCTCTGCCAACAATATGATGAATACTTTTGTATCAACCATTACCAGGGGCAGTAACAAAGCTAAATCCACTGTAAAGTCCATGTGTTCTCAAATGGTTAGTACTGTTAATGGATACAAGGGGTCCTTTGCTAATGCTGGATATAATTTGATGGCAGGTCTTGCTAATGGTATCTATAACGGCAGGTCAGGAGTAATTAACGCCTCAATTAATGTCATGAGGTCAGCAGTTAGTGCTGCAAAAAGAGCCGCAGGAATCCACTCCCCTTCAAGAGTTTTTAGAGACGAAGTCGGTAAGATGCTTACCCGTGGTATGGGTATCGGTATTGAAGATGAAGAAGGCTTTGTAGTAGGCAAGATAAAGTCCACCATGGAAGCAATTAGAAAAAAAGCTAAAAATGCAGTCCTACTTGATAATAACAAAATGGGGGCAGACCTAGCCTATAGTTTTGCTGGCGGATCTATACAAAATAAACAAGAAATCGAAGTATAAGTTACAAATGGAGCGGTTACAAGCGTGATAAACTTAGACTCTAGAGAGATAGGAAAGGCGGTGGCCCCTATTGTAAGTCAAGAAATCAGCAAGGAAAGGAGGCGTAGAAGATGAAAAAATCAATAAATTTAGTAAAAGACTTAAAATTTTATGACGCTCATCTTTTGGCCTACCCTGACATAGGAAATACCATAATCGAGCGTGACGAATTCAAAGCTGATACGGGTATAACTTTTTATAGCAAAGAGAGGCTGGCCTATGCTCCAGTCTCCTTTTCTATAGAATTTAAAGGAAGCAAGTCAACTATAAGAAAAAATAGAAATAAGGTATCAAAGCTTTTAGATATGGCAACCATAACTTTTGATGAAGAAGTCTTTTATAAGGGGAGATTCTTAGGTGAAAGTGGAGAAACCAGATACTGGTATCAAGTAGTTACCTACAAGGGCAATGCAATTGCTATGCTAGATACTCAAAGAATAGAAATCCCAATAGGTAAGCAAGTAACCATATACAATAATGGAAATTTACTTACCCCTTGCCGCTTTTACTTTGAAGGTAGTTCAAAAAATGTAAAAATCAAGGGTTTTGATGATTTGATAGACCTCTATAATGTCGATGACACAACAAGAATTGACGCCGAAGAAGGCTTATATCAAGCTAACATTGAATATCAATACTACACCTTCTCCTTTCCATACCTAGATGATAAGGTGGACTTGCTGGTAGAAGCTGATGGAAATATAAAATGCTTTATGGAATTTGAAGGGAGGGTTATATGCTGATATCAACACTTACTGATACAGAAGAATACCCTTTTTCCCTTTACAAAAACTTAGAGTTTGAAAAAGGAATCAACGAGCTTACAAAGCTAACCTTTGAAATTCCAAAAGAATTTAGACATATGTTTCAGGCCGAATGTTTAGTAACCCACAAAGATATAGTTTATGAGGTTAAAAATATCGAGCCTCTTTATGGCGGATACAAGATAGAGTGCAGGAAAGCCATATACACACTTCAAGCTGTATTCTTAAAGAATCTTAATTTTGTCCATAAGAATTTTGAAACAGTTATTAAGGGGTTATTACCTTCTTTTTGGAGTTATGAAATCATAGGCAAGATTGATGGTCTTAGAACTATAACTGTAGACCATATGGATCTATGGGAAGCAATAAATCTTGTAGTCAAAAAATTTGATTGTGAATTCAAAATTGATACATCAAAATATCTTATTACTTTTGGCAAAGAATTAGGGGAAGATAAGGGAGTTTGCTTCTTTGATGACTTAAATATCAATGATAAAGACATCACTGAGGAATCTTTTGAATTTGCAACCAGGATTATTCCTGAAGGTATGAACGGCCTTAAAATAAATCAAATCAATGATGGTAAAGAATATCTGCAAGATAATTCTTATTGCTTTAAAACTATTACCTACTACTGGAAGGATGAAAGATATACAAATATTCAAAACCTTAAAAGAGACGCCGAAGAAAAGCTTAAAGCCTTATCAAGGCCAAGGATAACAATTAAACTTAAAGTTCAAGACCTATCAGACGCTATAGGGGTTAAAGGTCAAAAGTATGAGGTTGGAGATTATGTTTATCTTATAGATAGGGACAGAAAGGTAAAAGAAAGATATAGGATTATATCTGGTAAATTTTACCCCTACAAGCCTTTTGATAACGACTTAGTCCTTGCTAATAAGCCTCTTGATATGGTAGACGATATGAATGAGACAATCGAACTTACCAATCAGATGTGGGAGGAAACCAGGGTAAGGTTTGAAACCACTGATGACGCTATCAAGGAAAGTGTCGAGACAACAAAGAGATATACTGATGATAGCTTTAAGACCTACAAGACTGAGAGAATTCAAACCGACAATCAGATATACGAGTCTATAACAGAAGCTACAACCTATGTAGATCCTCAAACTGGCCAAACCAAACCAATAATTGATAAGCAGTTAGAGATTGATAAGACTATTGATGGTATAAATATATCACTAATCAACAATGCAGAAGATATAATAAAAAGGCAAAATGAAATCAATGACTTACAAAATGTTATCAACAAACTAGATGAAAAATATCCAACCTTTACAGACCTATATCAAAGTTCAGAAGCATTGGATAAAAAAATCTTATCTACTGAAAGTAAATTTAATATAAAAAACGATGAAATTTATAGCAAAATTGCAAGCGTAAGTACTAGTACAAGCAAGATGTTCGAAGACTTGAATAACGAATTAAAATCAGGAGTTCCGTTAGGAACTAAAAGATTTTTAGAACAAAATTACTCAAGTATAAGTCAAACTGATGATAGCATAGCAAGTTCTATAGGGAAGGTGAGAGCCGAAGTTGATGAGGAGCTAAAAGGTGTAAAAGGTGAGATTGAAAAGACTAACTCCTCTATATCTCAAACCAACGAAAGCATAGTAAGCTCTGTAAGCCAAGTTAAGGCAGAGGTTGACGAAGAGTTCAAAGAAGTAAGAGGTCTAATAAGTCAGACCAACTCAACAATTGCCCAAACCCCTGACATGATAAAAACTGAAGTCAGCAAGCAGGTCCCAGATATAAGCGGCATAGAAAATCAGGCCAAGGAGGCCTTAAGCGTGGCCAAGCAGACAGCCGAAGAGATTTCGACTAAGGTTAGTAAGGGAGAATTACAATCAGAGATTTCCCAGACTAATGATAGGATAGCCACCAAGGTTGGCAAGCTGGATGTCTTATCAATAATCGAGCAACTACCAGATTATGTACAAATCCAGGCTAAAAACATTGACCTTAAAGGAGATGTAAGCGTGGTTGGTGAGTTTAAGACAGCGTCCATTGACAAGAGAGTAGAGATAGTGGGGTCTAAGATAAATTTCTTTGACGGTTATGCTACTAAACTCGGTAGCATAGGAGTCAATGATGATGGGTCGGTGGAAATTTCAGGTCCAAATTATAGTACTGGGACAATAGTCGTTAATAAATATAAAGATTTTGATTATTCAAACTTTTCATCATCACAACTAAATTCTTTTCTAAATGGTAAATGGGGAGTCATAGAACTAAATGCCTTTGGTATAGTTGCTAAAAATATAGGAATTGACCAATACTTAAACATACAAGGGTATATGCAAATAGGTGATTATATTAAAGTAAGTAGATATCTTGGCCAACAGCTTAAATTCACAAGTGAAATGTATAACTCAAGCTTTGTAATAGACTTTTTTGATAAAAAAACATTCTGGACCTAGGAGGACGAATGGAAGATATAAAAGATAAATTAATAACTAAATATATGATGATTTGCATGAAGCAAACTCATTCTATACAAGTATTAGAAATAAAAAATGAAGAACTAGAAGCAAGAATAAAAGAACTAGAAACCAAGGAGGAAGAAGATGGAAAAGAGAACAGCTGAAGAAATAAAAGTAGATAAGGTTGTAAGCGAACTAGTAGAAGTAGCGGTCAAAAATGAACTAACACTAGTAGACCTAGACAAGGCCTATTATAAGCTAAGAGACTACTACAACAAAAATGCAGTACTAAAAACAGAGGAGACAAGCAAATAGGAGGCCATATGGCTTTTAATTCACTAGACTTAAGACAAGTTAAGGGAGGCAGGATAATCAAACAAGCTGATAAGTCCACTCCCTTTTCCTTTGTCCTAATTGACAGAAACGGTAAAGAAATAAACCTAGACGGCAAAGAAGCCCTGATATCCTTAAGAAATCCCCAACATAAAACCTATTGGGAAGTAAAGAAAAAGGTAGAAGGATCCATAGTTAATTTTTCAATGCCAGGTAACCTAAAAGATGACCTTTACATCCTAGAAATATCCTGCGACGGCTACGTCTTTCCGTCAGACAATGAATTTATAATTGATGTCAAAAAAGGTTATGCAGACTTTGCAGACAAGCAAACTGCAGAGCTAATAAAAAAAGAAACTAAGGACCTAGTCAGAGATGAAGCGATAAAAGCAGTAAAAGAACTAGGAGCAACTGAACTAAAGGGAGACAAGGGAGACAGAGGCCCTCAAGGAATCCAAGGCCCTCCAGGTAAAGACGGTAAAAAAGGAGACCAAGGGGCAACGGGTAAAACAGGACCACAGGGGCCACCAGGCAAAGACGGAAGCACAGGTCCTCAAGGCCCTCCAGGTAAGGATGGAGAAATAAATCTAGCTAGTATATCAAAGCTAAATACCGAAGAAAAAAAGGGAATCAGAGACCAGTTGAACGCTCCAAGCAAAGAGGAAGTAGTCCTAAAAGAAGTAGGTAAGGGCCTATCTGATAATAACTTCGATAATCAATATAAGAAAAAACTAGATAGCCTAGACCAATCCTTTAAAGAAGTTAATGATTCCATAGACAAGGTCAAAATCAAGCAAGACAACCATCTAAGCGACTTAGCAAGCCTAGGAGCATATGAGGTTGGAGATAAACTAATAAAACTAAAACCAAGTATCACAGGCGATGAAGTAAAAATAGGATATATAGAAATAGGAAAAATCCTAACTAATGACTTCTATGAATTCCCTTTTGAAGGTGAGATTTTAAATATAAAATTTAAGTCAGAAGCCGATGGCCACATCCTACTATATGGCAAACCAGACTACGACGACCCGGCCCACCCAGAACTAAAGTATGTAGCAAACGATGTTGAAAAGGCCACAAGATGTGTGGTAAAAGTCAATAAAAATCTAAACTCTTACATCATTGATTTTAGAGGAAAAGAAGATGGCCTGCCAGGTAAAAAGTTCCAGGGGCAATTGGTAGTAACTAATGTTACTATGCCTGAAGATAAGCTGAGCTTGATTAGAGAGGAGGGGTTATGATACAAGTAAAGGAAAATTTGCTAAAAGGTTATAGAGGCACTTATAAAATTAAAGCACTAAATAATGGGGTTGCATCGGATAACTACAATTACCGACAAATAACAATTCCAACTACACTTAAAGAAAATCAAAAATATACATTTTGCTTTAGTTTTAAACAATTTAATGGAAGCGGAATATTTTCAATAATGCTGTTCGATAAAAACAACATTAAGTCTGCTGGTGGTGCAAGATTAAATGTTATCGATGGAAGATTTTATTTTAACTTCACTTTTCGAGTTGGGATTACTGTGAATTTACTGATATATACAGATGTGTCAGGAGAAACTAGAGGAGTGGGAGCGGAGATAAAGGATATGATTATAGTTGATGGATACTTTGATAAGAATGGTGAAGAAATTGTATACTTACCACATAAAGAAGATGTAAAACCTGAAAAACAAGCTGTTTTCCCAATCGGGGGGGGGGGTACGTTCAAAGAGGTTTATCCAATATAGTATCTACCCTAAGCAATCTTCTTTTAGGAAGGAGGTTGCAGCGTGAAAATTAAACCAAATTTATATAAAGGTGAAAATAAGATTTTAGAAAACCCAAGAGAGGATATAGGGCATAAATATATTGGCGATACAAGCAATTTAATACCTGGGAAATCTTACACCTTTTCATGCAAAATCAAGCAAATACCTGGAGAGAATAAGCACGCAACAAACAGTGTTCATATAGCACAAGGACATAATCAAAGATTTAAAAGTTATGGTGGATATTATATCAAAGATATAAGTGATGGAATATTAGAATTTACTTTTAATTATATAGCTGAATCTAATTCGATACTTTGCTATACAGGAGTAGGTAACCTTGCAATCAAAATGGGGGCAGAATGGTCCAACATAGAAATAGTAGAAGGTGATAGCAAAAATCCTATTTTCATACCTAATAAAGATAACCTAGAACCAAGCAATCAAGCCGTTTTCGTGGCGGGGGGGGGGTATTCAAGGAAGTGTATCCACTCTAAGCTTAAAACTAGTCGAAATCGACCAGTTATATTTGGGGGTGGGTTATGTTAGTTAAGCACAACCTATTATTAAATGGTGGTAAATTACAAAGACCTGTATATATGTATGCGAGGTCAAACGAGGATATCTTTATTAAAGACAATAAAGTTTATATAAATAATCTAAAGACATCGGCAGCTGGATTCACTAGTATAGGAATGTATGAAAAGAATATGTCATTAGATAATAATAAAACATATTATCCTGGATTTTTTGGAAGTATTGATGGTGATGTCGATATTTATAAAGGCATATACAAAACATATAAAAGTAAGGGAAATTTTAATTATATAGAGCTGAAAGGCGGTGAAGTAAAAGGACCTTTACACATTAGGTCTTATAATGGGGCTAATGTAATCTTAGAAAGATTATGCTTATTTGAAGATGGGATAGGAGATATCTTCATACCTTGCATAGAAGATTTACCAACAGAAAAACAACCCCTACTCCCACCAGAAGGACAATATAAAGAAATAACACCACTATAAGAGAGTCTAGGCTCTCTTTTTTAGTACAAGAAAGGAAGAAAAAATGTATAAAATACAAAAACAATATTACGAAGGAAAGAATGTAACAGATGTAAGACTAACCCAAGATGAACCATACAGGGACTTTGTCGTAAGTTTTGAGGGGAAAATCGAAGGCTTATCAGATGAAGAAATAACTCAGAAATCCTTGGCCAAGCTAGCAGTAGAATTTGACCCAAGCCTTGCCTTTAAAGATCTCATGGGTAAATTTGGGGCAATGGATACAAGGCTAAAGTCAGTAGAGGATTCTATTTCCATGCTTATGCTTAAGGACATGGGCTTAGAAGAGATAGGAGGGGAGATATAATGATACCAAAATATGCACTAGAAGTATTAACCAGAAGCCTTGCAAGAAGAATTATATATCAAGGTGAAACCATAGACTTACTTTTAAAAAAGCTATCCAAGCTAGATAAGGAGGTGAAAGAGCAGCTAAGAGAGAGTTTAGAAGTATATCTAGAAGAAAATAAGTATGAAATAGAAAAGATTAAGATGAAACTAGCCTTAGGCAAGTAAGGGAGGTCTTATGCATGAACCAACCATAAAAGAAGTAAACCAGGTATTTATAGACCAAGGCACGGCAGTAGCAATACTAATATTTCTAGTATTTTTATTAGTCATATACTTTGGCTTAAAAATTTGGTCAATCAAAAAACAAGAAGAAGCTACTCAAAGAAGAACTGATGAAGACAGAGCCTTTGAGAGAAAACAAAAGGAAGAAGACAGAAGACTGAGTCAAGAAAAAGATGATAAGTTTCTGGCTAGCCAAGAAAAAAGTAATGAAGTTCTACAGCAGCTACTAAGGGAGGTGATAACGGCAGTCGAAAGTAGCAGAATATACACTGAGAGGTTCGAAGGTCAGCTAAAAGAGCATAGCGAAGACTCACATGTAAGTCTAGAAGCTTTGAATTCTTCCATCCATGAACTAAAATCCATGATGGAGATAGCTTTGACCACTCAAGATGACCTGGTCAAAAAAGAGATGCTGGCAGACTTAGAAAAGAAAATTGATGACTTATACAAAGAAGTAAAAAAAGATTAAAGGGACTGGCCTAGGCTGGTCCTTTTGTTATGGAGGTAAATAATGGCAAGTATTGATAAAATGATGGAATATGCAAAGTCTAGATGGCACCAACCTAAGTATAAGTTAGGTGGAGGCAGGATTGGAGCGGAGGCCTCTTATAACTCCAAGACAGAGGACTGCTCTAGTTACGTCTATAAATGTGCCAAGGTAGGGGGCTTTATACCTGAGACCATGTGGAATGGTAGCACTGAGGACCTTTTTAGGTTAGCCCGCCAAGGCAAGTATCTTAAAGAGATATCTTATAAGGATGTAAGGCGTGGTGATATCTTTGTAAAAGGCAAGGAGGGAGCATCTGGTGGGGCTTATGGCCATACAGGTATTTTTACCCGTAAAGGTGAGATTATCCACTGTAACGCCGGCTCTAACTGGACTGTAACCACTAACAACGAGCAGGAAGGTTATTGGTACTACCTAGATGATAGGTATTATCCCGTACGCTTTTTCAGATGGGTTGGCAGCGAGGATAAAAAGGAAGAGCCTAAGAAAAAGGCTGACCCTAAAAAGGCTGCTCCAAGTCCTAGCATGGTTGCTGGAGTAAAAAAGGTCAAGAATGAGAAGTGGAGAGGATATACCACCACTTACTGCAATGTTAGGAGCGGCCCATCTACTGCAAGCCCTGTGGTTGCCCAGTATAGGCCTGGTCAAGTCATCTACTATGATGAGGTCTGGGAGGGCAACGGATATAGGTGGCTATCTTATATCGGCGGTTCAAAGCAAAGAAGATGGGTTGCTTATAGGCGTACTAGTGGTAACACCAAGCCTTGGATTAAGTTTTAGGAGGTAAATATGTTAGATAGTTTTAAAATTTTAGGTCTTGTAGTTTTAGGCTTATCAGTCCTATCTTTAATCGGATATGGCATAGGTCTAGCAAGGGCAAAGACTGAGGAACTGGAAGATAAAAAGGTTAAGTATATTCTAGGTCATGTGCTTGATCTAGCAGATACAGTAGTGGAGGCCCTTAATCAAACTGTGGTCGAACCACTCAAAAATTCAGATAAGCTTGAATTTGATGTCGAAGCACAAAAAAGAGTTTTGGAAACTGCAAAAGACAAGATAAAAAAATAGGGTCGATGATAAGACCTATGAACTACTAGGTCAATACCTAGGCGGATATGATAAGATAGATGGCTACATTGAGGATGTAGTCGAGAAAAAAGTACACGAAAAGAAGTATAATACTAGTAAATAAAAAACTACTGATGTAGCGATATCTAAAAAATCTAAAAAAAGTTTTAGTTTGCATAGGCAAATTACAGCATAAATAAATTATAGAAACGAGGAACTCTAAACTCTTATGTATAACGTAAAACCTACTCTTGTGCTGGGGTAGGTCTTTTTAGTACCATAAATAGTGTAAGAAAGAAAGTAATTT
>NZ_CAUPMI010000024.1:0-31983 GCF_963512375.1 uncultured Anaerococcus sp. | reverse complement strand
GAGTCTCACCTGGATTTGGCTCTGGATTTGGTTCTGGAGTCTCACCTGGATTTGGTTCTGGACTTGGCTCAGGTTTTGGTTCTGGATTTGGTTTTGGTTCTGGATCTTTGCCTGGCTCTGGGTCTTTACCTGGGTCAGGGTCTTTGCCTGGATCAGGATCTTTGCCTGGGTCAGGGTCTTTGCCTGGGTCAGGGTCTTTGCCTGGATCAGGATCTTTGCCTGGGTCTGGAGTTACACCTGGTGTTTTAGATTTGTAAGTGTTGGTTACTGTCTTGTAATCATCACTATATATTACTTGGTAGTTTTCGTGCTTAAATAAGTTTCCGTCTTTGTCCACTTCATTTACAAAGTATATATATTCTTTTCCATTCTCATCTTTTGCCTTTTTCTTACCAAATTCTACTTTGATTAAGCCATTTACATCAGGGGCTCCACTAACAAGTTTAGGCTCACCGACCTCTTCAGAAGCTCCACCAGAGATTTTTCTCTTAAGTTGGAAGTATACTTGAGGTTTTTCAACGTCTGCTGGTACCTTCTCCCACTTCTTGAAGGCTGTCACATCTATGAACTTATCTTTTTCTGGTTCTTGAGCCTTGTAGGTGTTTGTAACTGTTAGGCCATTTACTTCTGATGTGTAATTTGCATCATCAAAGGCTGTTCCATCTGCATTTAGTTCTTTTACAAAGTAGGTATATTCTTTACCATCTGCATCTTTTTTATCTAGTTTACCAAAGTTTACCTCATCATTGACAAGTTCTTCTGGTTTGCCAACTGATTCTTCAATGGTAGATCCTTCTATCTTTCTATATAGTTGGAAGTAAACTTCTGGTTTTGTAGTTCCATCAGGAACGCCTTCCCATTTCTTTGTTGCAATTATAAGCTTTTTATCTTCCTTATCTTCTGGTTTAATGAAGGTATTTGTAATATCAAAGGCAATAGTATTATTATCAGTATTTTCCTCATCCACTGTTATTACTGACTTATAGGAATTATCTCCAACCTTATAAATCTTATCTTTACCTACACCTAACTCTTTAACACTATAGGTATATAAATTACCATCTTCATCGTGTTTTGGTAGGTTTTTCCAGAAATATGTTATTGTATCTGAAGTTCCATTGTTTAATGTTTCAAGCTTATAGTCTTTTGTAACATCTTCAAATTCACCTTCATTAGCAATTTTCCTTAGAAGCTGAACTTTGACTTCTTTGTGGTCAGATGTTGGACCATCTTTCCAAATCTTTGTAGCTCTAACTGTTAGGTCATTTTTATTTACGACATTCTTATTAGTTACAGTTACTTTTGTTTCTTCTGAGCTAGAAATTTCTACTTCAAACTCTGTTGCTTGTTTTTCTTCATTTCCAAGTGAGAAGTATGGTGTATAGCCTTGGGTCTCTATTTCTTTTATGAAATATTTACCATGGGTCAAGTCTCCAAATGACTTAGATTCATTAGCTCCAAGGTCAAATTCTTCTTTATAATTATCTGGACCTGTTACTTCAAACTTAAATTTGATTGAATTAGCTGACCTTGTTGAGAATGTGCTAATCCTCTTTGGCTCATTTTCAAGCTTTTTAGTGATGGTCAATTTTCCATCTTTTGCTACTTCTGCTACTTTGGTATTTGTAACAGTTAGGCGATCTACCTTTGATGTGTAGGATGAATCATTAAATGGATTTCCATTTTCATCTACCTCTTTTACAAAGTAGCTATATTTATTTCCTGCCTCATCTGTAGCAGCTTGCTTACCAAAGTTTACTTGGTCGTTTTGGTCTAATTCCTTAGCGGGAGTAACTCTTTCTTCCTTACCATCAGCTATCTTTCTCCAAAGTTCTAATTTAATTGTTGGAGTTTGAGTGCCTTCAGGAACCTCCCAAATCTTTTGACCCTTTAATTCTTCAGTTTGTGGAACTTGGTAGGTGTTTGTGATAGTGTTGCCTTCTTGGCTTACTTTATAAGTGTTTTCTCCAACTTTGACTTTGTTATCAGTAACATTTGCTTCTTCTACTCTAAAGCTATATTCCTTACCCTTATCGTTGATCTTAGAAATGTTTTTCCATTCATAGTAGAATTTAGAAGGATTATTTGCATCACGGCTTACTTGAGCTTTTTCCTTCACTTTTTCTTCATTTCCGTCAACTTGCCTATAAAGCTTAAGGTCAACTTCTTTGTGGTCTGTGCTTGGACCGCCTGACCAAATCTTTGTTGCCTTGATGTCTGTTAGGTTTGGATTTGAAGGAATTTCGTTTTTATTAGTAAATTCTACCTTGCCTGTTTTAACATCTTTTGTTAGGGTAACTTTCGCTGTGCTTGACTTAGTCTCTTTAGCATCTCCTACTTTTACAAATGGAGTAAGGCCTTTGGCGTCAGTTTCTTCTATTGTGTAGTCGCCGTATAAGAGATTGTTAAATTCTTTAGTCTCGCCTGCCTTTAAGGTGAAGTTTTCTTCTTTTCCATAAGGATCTGTGATTTTAAAGTTAAATTCTAATGGCTCTACTGCTGACCTAAAGAAATTTATAACTTTCTTAATAGGATTGCTTGCTATCTTCTTAGTAATTGTAAGCTTAGCCATTCTGTGTTTGTTTTCATCTGGAGTATCATTTTCACCTGGAATTGTCTTTAGCTTGTTGGTAATTGTCTTATTACCCTTTGCATCAGTTTCCACTTTACCAAGGATCCAGTTGTCATTTTTGACATCTTCATCCTTAAATTCTTCTTTTACAGAATAGGTGTATTCCTTGCCCTGTTTATCTTCTTTTGGAAGATTTGTCCAAGAAGCCCTTGTTTTTGCCTTTGTAATTTCTATTACTTCAGCATCTGGAACTACTTCTTCAGAACCACCTTTTGCTTGTCTATAAAGGGTGAAGTTCATTGTTGGTGTAGGATTTACATCATCTTCCCAAATTTTATTGACTTCTTCACTTACAGTTCCCTTTTCCTTAAATACTGCTATATATACGGCTGATATTCTTTTTTCAGGAACAAATTTTTTGTCCGTGCTGACTTGTTTACCATCAGTATCAACCCATTCAACAAATTCATAGCCTGGATTAGGATTTGCTGTTGATCCAACTAAGTCTCCTGTTCCTATTTCTTCAGAAGGATTGGTCACTGTACCCATCTCTTTATTTTGTGAGATATACTTGATTTCTGCCACGCACAATTTTTCGTAATTTGCAGCGTAGACCTTATCATCTGTTATTGGTGTTTCAGCATCATAAACAGGATTCCAATTTGGTGTTTTTAATTCCCATCCTTGGTTTGGAACAATGTTTGGAGCTTTGATGTCCTTCATTTTTATTCCAGCGTTTGGATTTACATAGTAGATTGTGTTTCCTTCTAGGTTACCATTAATATTTGTAACAAATTTTACTGTTACATATCCATTTGGTTTTACAGTTTCATCGGTTGCTGGAATTATATCCTCTAATTTTTCAAAAATGAATGTGTAAGTTTCATCTTCTGTATAAGTCTTACTTGCTAGAGGTTTATCCCAAATACCTGATTCTGAATAACCAAGGTCTGGTTTCTTTGTAAGGGCATCGGCCTTATCTGTTAGATTAACCTCTACACCTGGTTTTACAAAGTATTTTGTAGGACCTGCTAGACTTCCATTTTCAGCCTTAAACTCCACTGTCACATATCCATCAGGTTTTGTTTGGTCTCCTGGGATTATATTTTCAAGTGGATCATATTGGGCTGTAATTGTTGTATCTTTGCTAAATGTTTGGGTTAATAGCTGATCCCAAGCATCTGTGCCGTCTTTTTGTTTCCATCCAGTTTTTGGTATAACTGTTGGAGCTGGGATTGTTACTTCTTTGTTTGGTTTTACATAGTAAACAGTTTTACCTGTCATTTCTTTTCCATGCTCACCCTTATCAAAGCTTACTGTTAGATAACCTGCTGGCTTATCCTTACCATCCGGATCTTCTTGTGGGATTACATCATCCTTATCATTATAAAGAGCTTTAATCACATCTCCTTCAGAATATTGGATTTTCTTTTCAATCTGTGTATCCCAACCAGCAAAGTCAAATCCTGTATTTGGTGTGACTTCTGGATCATATCCTTTGAGTACAACTGCCTTATTTGGATTTACAAAGACTATCTTTTCAGTTTTGTCTGTGCCTTTTATCTTGCCATCTTTTTCTGTAGAGAATTTAACTGTGATATAACCATCTGGTTTTTCAGAATCATCTTTTTTTGTCTTTGGAATTACATCCTCAAATCCACTATATAGAGCCGTAACTGTAATATCTGATTCTATAGGTGTGGTATCTTTTGTATCCCAACCTTTAAACTTATGACCAGTATCTGCTGTTACACTTGGCTTCTTGATATCTCCTACAGTTTTACCAGCTTTTGGATTTACATAGTAAACAGTTTTTCCATCTAATGTTCCATGTTCTCCCTTATCAAAGGTTAAGGTTACATAGCCTTCCGGTTTTGGATTATTTTCTCCCTTATCATTTGTTCCTGGGATGATATCATCAAGCATTTTGAAGTTTCCTTTAACTATGGTGTCTTTGGTATACTTCTTAGCTGTACTTGTATCTTGATCCCATTTTTCAAAGACGTAGCCTGTTTCTGCTTGGGTGCTTGGTGGGTTGATTGTAACATCCTTATTTGGATTTACAAAGTAGGTAGTCCTCTCACCTTCTGTAATCTTTCCACCTTCTGCTGGGTCGATTACAAAATTAACTGTCACATAGCCTTTTGGTTTTTCTGAATCGTCATCTTTTGTTTTTGGAATGACATCACTCAAACCATTAAAGGATCCTGTAATTGTTGTGTCTTCTTTATAAACTGTTGGTTTTGTAGCATCCTTATCCCATGCTCCAAATTCATAGCCTGTATTGGCTTCTGTTGCTGGTGGGTTGATTATGACATACTCTGTTGGGTTTACATAGAATTTAGCAACGCCTTTTATTGAACCCTTATCTTTGTCTTCATCTTTTACAACAAAAGTAACTACTTTGTATCCATCTGGTTTTTCATTAGGATTACCATCATCATCTGTTTCTGGAATTACATTGTCAAGCTTTGTTGAATTTGCTGTTACTAATATATCTGAATTTATAACAGTATCATCAGCTTTATCCCACTCTTTAAACTTGAAACCTGTTTGTACTTCGTATTTTGGTTTAGCAAGTTCAGGATTTCCAAGAGTTATACCTGCATTTTTCTTTACATAGTAGGCTTTTTGTTCTGTTAGTTTTAAGCCAGAATCAGCTGCAAAGGTCACTCTTACATAGCCTTCTGGTCTTGGCATTGGATCTGGGTCGCTTGGGTCGTAAGGAATAATATTTTCTGTTTCTCCATAGGTTGCTGTGATAAATGTATCTTGGGTAAATTTCCTTGCAGTTTTTGGAGAATAAGTTTCTCCCTCAGCGTTTGCTCCTATCTTCCATTCTTTAAATGTATAGGTCGCCTTAGCTTTTGGGTTAGTTACTGGTATAGTGACTTCTTTTTTAGGATTTACAAAGAAAACTTTATCTCCATCCATACTTCCTTTTTCTGTTGGTACAAACTCTACCCTTACATAATCAGCTGGTACTGAATCAGGGTTGCTTCCATCAGGATTTGCAGGAATTACATCTGGAACTTTTTCGTAGTAAATCTTGATAGTTGCCTTTTTGTCTAGGGCATACTTTCCATTTGCAGGATTTAATTCTATCCTGTTAAACTTATAGCCTGTAAACTTAGGGGCAGTTTCTTCTGTAAATACATCTTTAGCAATATCTTCGCCAGCTTTGCCAGCTTTTTCTGTTGGATACTCTTGATCGTCAAGCTTATAAACATCATTAATTGGTTTGCCATCTAGGTCCAGATATTTAACAAGAGCGCTGGCTTGTTCATAGTGGGCATAGAAAGTCTCAGGTGTATAGCCTGTATCAGGGTATGTTGTCCAATCCCAAGCTGGGGTTTTAATTACATAACTATCAGCAATTTTTGATCCATCTGCTTCCTTGTCTTGCCATTCTTTAAATTCAGCCTTGTCTTTAGTTGGAAGGCCGTATTCGCCTTCTATCTCTGCCCTGGCTTCTTCAAAAGTTACTGGGTTGTCGTCTGTAAACATATACACCCAAAGAGTTTTTTGCGTATCGGTTCCAAATTTACCGCCATTGGCATCAAATACAACTTTAAAGTAAGCATTATCATTATTCGGATCTTTTGTTGTTACTTTCTTATTGTATTTGTAAGTAACTGTATCTAGTTTGTCAGGATCTGCTGGGTCTTTATAGTGTTTACCCTTTATTGAATCTCTAGTATTAAAGACATATCCCTTAAATTTAGGGCCTTCGCTAGGAAATTGAAGCTGATCAGCATCCCTACCAAGGCCACCAGATTTTTCTGAAGGATAATCTTTTCCAGCAATCTGATACTTCGCGTCGATTTCCTTGTCATTTTCGTCAACATAGATAATTTTAATTATTCCATTTCCATATTGGGCAGTGATTGTGTGGTCCTTATTGTAGATTTGTCTCTTTCCAAATGTATAGTCAGACTCAACAGTATCATCATCTGCCTTTATGGTCCACTTAGAAAACTTATTGTCACCAGTTCCCACTGGATCTTTTTTTCCTGGAATTTCAACTTTGGCTTTTGGATTTACATAGTAGTAGGTCTTTGCTGGGTCTTGAGCCTTATCTGTCGGATCAATGGTTACCTTTACATAGTCATCAGGTATATGTGGATACTTATTACCTTCGTCAGATCCCTTATAGATATTTTTCAAGACCGTAATAGGTATTTCTATCTCTCTTTCAGTACCGTCAGAGTATTTGACCTTTGCCTTTACTGTTTCAGTCCTTGAGACTTCATCCTTATTGTTTTCTTTGACCTTGTCATATATAAATTTCTTTATGTCATCGCTATCTTTATCATATTCAGTGCCCTTATCATCTACTATAGTAAATGTTACGTCCTTAGGTAGAGCTACAAAATCTCCATTGGAATCTTTGACCTTAACTTGAGCCTTTAGGTCCTCAAATGTAGGAACAAAGTCATTGGTAATAATTTGTTTTCCATTTCTTCGAAATGTTATTTGTGACTCAGTAGTTTTAAGTTCTTCAACTTGGATGTCTTCGTCAGACCAAATTGCATAAAAAGTCTTTGCAGATTTAAGGTTTTTATAGTCGCTATCAGTTGCAGGAATCTTTCCTTCTTTATCTGTAGCCCAGCCCTTAAAAGCCTTACCTGGCTTTGTAGGAGTTTCAGCCTTGTCAGTTAAAGAGCCATCATAGTCAACTTCTTTTACAATTTGTTTTTCTGTATCAGGAGCTGTAAAATTAGCAAACTTTCCACCATTGGCATCAAAGGTTATTGGAATAATCTCTGTCATAGTGAGCTTACCACCGTTGATGACATCGTAGGTGAAGTCGTATTTAAATTTATGGTCGCCTGACTTGACAGTTTTAACTCCATCATTTTCTTCAAATTTTAAACCATCTGTGCTCTCATCTATTTTGACATCTGGTGTTTTTTCTAGATAATATGACATTACAAGGTCAGGATCAAAATCATTTAACCAATCTCTTATAATTTTAGTATCTTTATCGTTCTTTGGTAATTCTACACTAACCGGAGATACGTCATCTCCTCCATCATCAAAGGCAAAGTTAGCTTTCATGCCCGGTCTTTTTGCTTCAGCCACACCTGTATGCCATTCAGACTTAAACTTTGTTGATGCGATTTGTTGGTAAGTGAGTCCTAGTGTTATATTTGCAATTATCTCACCGTCTGCGTTTTCTGGTAAAAATGTTGGGCTAGATCCTTCGGTACCAAAACTTACCTCAGTTAAAAGCTCGACCTTATCTGAGACTCTTTCATCAATCCTTACTTCATATCTGTAAGGTTTTAAGCTTTTGGAAAATAAAGGCAATTTTGTAGGTTTGCCTTCTCCATCAGACCAAGTGTATTTACCTTCTTTTGTAATCTGTAACATATAATATAAACCAGTATCTACACTTGATTCGTCATCCATTTGCCTAAAGATTATTTGGGCAGGTTTTGGCTTTCCACTTTCATCTACTCCAAATATTTCATTCCACTGAAATGCATTTCCATCAAGACCTTTTAGGTCTAAATTTGCAGTCACTTTTCCAAAATATTTTGGTTTATCTGCATCTTTTGGCTTGTTGTTATCGCCAAAGTATGGTCCTTTACTAAATAATCTAACTCCTGGTCCTCTTGAACTTGATGTTCTGTTCCTGGCAGCTATCCTATTTAATTCATTCATTATTTTTGCATCATAGCTTTTTGCGTTTATCTCGCCTACTTTTACATACCCGCCTTGAGGGAGAGTTTTATCTCCCTCTGCAAGTACATTTTGTGGCGTGATAAAAACTTGCAATAACATAATTATAGCTATGAGCAAAGATGTTAGTTTTTTTCTCATTCTTCTATCACCTTACTTCATACTCTCTTTCTTCAGACTTAATACCATCTTTAATTGCATAAATCTTGATTTTGTCACCTCTTTTTAATCCTCTACCTATTTCTTTATTTATATTGAAGAAATATCTCCTTCCTCTTTTAGTAGATTCAATTGTTTTATTTCCTATTATTCCGTCACCAGTTATTTCAAGATAACCCGTAGCCCCCTCTGTCAAAACATCAATAATTATATTATTTGCATTTAGTTTTAATTTTTTTATTTTAATATCAGGCTTGTCCTTTTCTTTTTCGCCAATTATTGTATCTTCCTCAAATTTCCATTTTCCATCTTCAAATGTCCACTTATCATTGTTACCTGTTGTTAAATCCCATGATTTGAACTCATAGTCATTAACCATATCATCTGCTAAGGTTAATTTGTGGACAACTGGTGTGTCAATTTCTACTTCTGTATTTGCTTTTACATAGAATTTGCTATCGCCAGTCATGAAGGCTTTATCTTCTGGAACTTTAAATTCTACTAGCACCATTCCCTCAGGTTTATCATCTTGAAGTCTATCATCAGGTGTGACTGCTGGGTCCACTGGGATTACATCAGCTATTGGCTCGTATTGGGCTGTGAATACTATATTTTGACCGTTTAGTTTTTCTTCATTATCCCAACCACCATTGATTAGTTGGCCATTTTCATCTGCTTTGATTTTGTAGTATTTGTTTGCTTTAATACCTGGGACCACCATGCCATTTTGTAAAGCTTCTTCAAATGTATAATCTTTTGCAACCTTGTAGGTTATTTTATCAAACTCAGGATTTTGGTTGTCATAAAGTGTGCCGTGGTTACCCTTTAAGAATGTGACTTTGATGAATTGGTCTTCGACCTCATCATTTTCGCCAATCTTTTGAACAGGTTCTTGCCAGATTGCGATTAGAGTCTTGTCTGCTGTTATAGATGAAGTCAAGTCAAAGTAAGGTGCTTCATTTTCTTTGCCTTTTTCTTTCCAACCCATAAAGACTTTTTTATCTTGTGTTGGTGGTGTAACAGTTGTAAGTTTTCCGCCATGAATAACTGTTTGACTTGGAACGTCAGTTCCTCCCTTGGTGTCAAATGTTACGGTGTGGCCATTTGTAGTCCACTGAGCTGTGGCTGTTCTCGTCTTTTCTAGTGTCACTTGGTCGCCTGGATAGTAGATTTTATCTTCTCCATCTAGCTTCCAGCCTGCAAAGCTTGAATTGTCTTTATATAATTTTTCTGGGTTTGCTAGGCTTACGCTTGTGCCATAATCTACAGTCACACTATCTGGAACTGTTCCTTTTCCTTCTCCAGCATCATAGGTTAGGGTCACCTTAGCTAGTTTAAACTTAGCTACATGGATTCTTTCGCTTGTGATTGGATTTGTTGTGTCGATATCTTCGTACCATTTATCATCTTCGTAATGTTCTGCTGGTTGTGTTTTTGGAACTGCAAGTTGTTTTTCACCTGCTGTTTGCCCATCAGCTAATTCTACTAATTTTATTCCAGCTTTTGGATTTACATAGAAGATTTTTTGAACTACCTGATTTCCTTCTTTATTTATAAGCTTTCCTTTGCTTCCTTCTTTTTCCGCCTTGAAGGTTACTTTCACATAATCTTTTGGTATAACTTGATTTGGATCACCTGTTTTTTCGATGATGTTTTCATACTTATCGAAGTTAAAGATAAATTCTGTTTCTGGATCTGTAAATGTGCCTTTCAAAGTTTTATTATCTTTGTTAGTCCAATTTTCACCATTTACAAAGTATCCAATGCTTGGTTTCTTTGTAATTTTGCCAGCGGAGTCTGTCATGTCAACTTCTACTTCTGGGCTTACATAGTAGACTAGGTTGCCAGATAGGTTTCCGCCATCACCAGCTGTGAAGATTACTTTGACATAATTTTCCATAGCATCTTTTGGTCTCTCGCCGCCTGGTGCTTCTGGGATTATGTTTTTGTGGACTTCTACTGGGATTACAACTGGATTGTCATCTGTTCCTTGGGTAGTACCGTCTTTGTATTTAACTATCACCTTTGCTTCAGTTTTGCCTGGGTTAGATGGGTCTGGTTTTGAAATAACTTCTATTGATTCAATTTCTTTGCCTTCTTGTGGTGTAATTTGTTTAATTAAATCATCATTTGTTATTTCTTTACCTTGTGGTGTATCTAATTTTTTAGTCTTTAGTGGCTCTTCTATCTTTCCTGGTTGGATTGATTTCTTGTAAGCTGCTTCAATTACAGTTACCTTGTCAGTGTATTTATGGCTAGCTAAATTGATTTTTGCTGGGGTTAGATCCTTTAATTTGTTATCAGCTTCTCCAGCTTTTACCTTTTGCCATTCTTTAAAGATATAGTTAACTTTCTTCTTGCCAAGATTTGGAATATCTACCTCTTGGTCAGTTTTTCCTGTTGGTTCTGCAACTGATATGGCCACTTCCTTAGTAGGATTAACCCAGAAGGTTTGTGTCGATTCAGTTGTGGCTTTGTCTGTTGTCTTAACTATAACTTTTACAAAGTTATTTGGAACTTTTGGCTTGTCTTCGCCTTCTTTTTGTTCAACTACATCATTAGTGAATAGTGGCTTGATAAGTGTTTCTTTATCAGTGAACTTATGACGTTTACTAAAGTCAAATATTCCATTTTCTTCTTTATTTTCGTTTTGTTCTTTTTTGTCTGCTGTCCACTTTAAGAAGTCATATTTATCCTTGTCAGCTTCTGACCACTCAACTTCAGGAATATTAACCCAAGCTTTAGGATTTACATAGTAAACCTTAACATCTTTATTCGTATTCTTTTCTGTAGGTTGAACTGTAACTTTTACATAGTTTCCAGTTACATCTTTCAATCCACCATCTTTAGCATCTTTTCCTTCAGCTTCTGTTAAGAATAGTGGTTTGTCGCCTTTCTTGTTAAGTGCTTCGTAGACATTTTTGTAAACTGTTATTGGTATATCAAGTTCTTGAGGCTCTTTGCCATCTTTGAAGGTGACTTTTGCCTTGACATTTACTATGCGGACAAGTTGGTCTTTGTCGGCAGCTTTCTTTTCGTTTACTAGATTATAGACTTGGTCATCACTTGTTAATTCAGTTCCAGCTTCGTCATATAATTTTATTTCTGTTCCTGCTGGAAGATCTTTTACTTGGTCTTTTTCTCTCCAAACTAATTGTGCTTTTAATTGATCAATAGTTGGAGCAAAGTCATTGGTCCAATTGTTTTCAGGATCTTTAAAGGCTTCTGTTCTTACAAGACCTGTTGTAGATAGGCCTGACCATTCGAAGTAGGCTGTGAATTCATAGTCAGTATTAATCTCGGTATTGTCATTTAATAACTTTCTATTATCCCACTTAGTAAATTTCTTTCCAGTTTCTGGAGTGATGTAATACTTGCCTTCAACCTTATCATTAGGTGTTCCGTCAGCCTTTGTACCCAATTCTTCTGGAACCGGAAGTAGGTCTGATTTAAGGCCCTTGATTACATCATAGTATAATTCTGTCTTTGAATTTCCATCTTTATCTGTAAATGCTCCGCCCTTGTCTGCCTTGTAAGTTACTCTTACATAACCATCTGGAACTGGGTCGTCTTTGTTTGGAACTTCGATTACTCTTACGTCTTTATAATAAAAAGTGATTTCTTTTTTACCTGTACCATTTATGCCTAAGAACTCATTTGTTTCTTCATTTAGGTCGAAGAAGAGTTGTTGTTGAGGCTTGCTTGTTAAGACCCAACCTTGGATTGGTCTATAGTTTATAGCATCGTAATGACGGTTACCATTCTCTACGTCTTCTTGTCTTACAATTGCTCCATCTTTTTCATTTGCTTGGCCCTTAAATCTTTCATCTATATAATTGACCTTGTATTCACGTTTTCTAAATGGTCTATAGAAGAATTTAAAGACGTTGTTTTTGACATCAGGGTTATCTTCAATCTGATTTGTTTCTGTATTTAATTTCTTCTCTGGTTCTACCCTAAAGGTTTGGAAGAAGGTGTTGTTTAAGCCAACTCGCTTATTATATTCCTCGTAATCTGTCTTTAGTTCACCTTCTAACTTTTCTTCAAGTTCTGAATGAGGAGCTAGGATATATTCATCATTCTGCCTATCTCCTGTTGTGGCCACTAGGTAGCCTGCACGTTTATCTTCAAGCTTATCTTCAAGTTTTTTGACTAATTTATAGTTCTTGTCAAGCATATAGTGTTCGACTTTAACATCTACTCTTTGGTTTGGTACCCAAATTGCCTTAAGATATACTGGAGCAACCACGTCGTTTCCGAAAGAGTATAATTCTGGAACCTTATAAGTTTTACGATATGAGTCATCGATTTCGTCTGTATAGTCACCTGTTGTGGCATCTTTCTTATAATGGATTACTTCCCAGCCCATGAAGTCGTAGCCTTTTTTCTCTGGCTTGAAGTCTGGTTTTACAAGTTTTTGTCTTTGGATAACTGCGAAGACTTGCTTGTCGCCATCATTTTTTTCTTTTTTAGGATATGTGTTTACTTCTTCTTGGCCTATGTCACCTTCTTGAATGGTCTTGCGTTTTTGAGTGAGGTTTTCTTCCCTAATTGTCTTAAGCTTTCCACCATCTGGGTCGAATGTTACCTTCCATTTATAGTCTGGCTCACCCCATTTTGCGTAAAGATTAAGTGGGTGGAAAGGCATGGTTTCTTTTGGATTTTCCCAAACAAGCTTAGTGCCGGCTGGGTCTAGGGCCCAACCCTTAAATACCATTTGATCTGAAAGACCTTCTGGTCTTTTGACCTTTAGCTTATTATCTTTTGGGTCAGTGAAAACTAAGTCTGTAAGGCCTAATTTTTGTAAGTTTTCTGGATTATCTAAAAAGTTTTTTGGGTCTTCTTTGAAATATTCCCTTTCTTCCCTAGGTGTTTTATTAGAAACTAATTCCGGACTTAAAACCTTTAGTGGGAATTCATAAAAAGTATCTAATTGGTTTGTGCTATTAAACTCACTATCGTCCTTAATCTTTGATGGGTCGTAGTTAAACCTTAGTGGATACTTGTTACGAGTATATTTGAAACGGAGGTAGCCATTTTCTTTAAATGCTTGACCACCTTCCTTTGGGTCGCCATATTCGTCGGCATCGCTAAAGAAAACTGGGATAAAGTCTAGCTGGCCGATAGGAAGTTTTGTTCCTTGGTTGTTATAGTATGTCCCACAATTATTAGGAGTTATTTCATCACGTTCGTCGTTTAGGTCATTAATTTCAGCTTCATTAACACGACCGTTTTCCTCACTACCCTCATGTATAGCTGGCCATGCAGCTCTAGGATTATATCCATAAGGAGTAAAGCCTGTTACTTTAGGGTATCTGTGGCCATAGTCTGGGGCATTCGTATCTGCCTTGGTCCTAACCAGGTCATAACGGATGATGGTTTCGCCATCCTTAAAGCCGTCCATCCAAAAGTCCATATGGTGAGGGATAGATGGCTTATCCTGTTTTATACCAAAGGATAGAGTTGTGAAGTCGAACCAGTTTAAATTTATGCTTGTTCCATCACCCTTGTCTATCTGCTTGGTATAACCACCCCAGCTGATGTAATTTGACATATCTAGAAACTCATCTGCATTTAGCCTGTATGGTGGAGTGTCAAGGTGGAGTGGCCAATTAGGTGTACCATAGTTTGGGCCCCAGCCGAAAGATTGGTAGCCAGGTGTAAAGCCCTTGGTTTGCTTGGCATCGTTTGGCCACTTATACATCATCTCATTAAATCTAGCCTTGTAGTGGTATAGATTACCTGGACCACCCTTCATTACTGCCTCGCCTTTAGCTTCATCATATCCCCATATTTCAGGGTAGAAGGTGTTTTCTTCAGGTTGTGCATTGGACTTAGTAAAGTATAAGTCGTAGACTTGTCTGTCGTAGTAGATATTGTAGACAGTCTTACCTGTTGCATCTACAGATTTGACTAGTTTTACATTCTTGGGGTCCTTGTTTTGATCGGCCGTTAAATCTTTATTGTAAACATAGAACTTATTTAGATAAAGATCTCTACTACGATTAAATCTTGCATTAGCCCATATCTTATTTAGACGGGCTTGGTCTAGGTCAGGGAATTTTAAACCATTTACTGGTTCTGCATCTAGATTTGGTCTTGAGCCTGTGTCTTTGTCCTTATAGACACGAGTGCCCATATAGTCGTATTTTTCTAAAAGAGATGCACCATCTGCATGGTCTGCCTTTTCTGCCCAGAATTGGACTGCGTAGTCTGCCTTTTCCTTGTCCTTCCAAACTGCTGTGAAAGTAAGATTGCTTGCAGGCATAATCAAGTCATTATCAAGCTTTTCGATAGCTTCGCCGGTTCCAACTTTAATTATTTCATTTGCCTTAAAAGTTTTCCCATCCTTTGTTTTTAAATCAACAGATGGTTTCCAGCCTTGGAATTCACCGCCTACTTTTGTAGGAATAGCTTCATCAGCAATTTTAGGCATTACTTGTCCATAGTAAAGGGTACGAGCTGGAAGTGGTGTGCCACCTGCTGTATCAAAAATCACATCGTAATGGGCACGGTTGTAGCGGTATTCCAGGATGAAGTTCTCAGAATTTTCTGGAACTTGCATGGTAATTGAGTCTCTTTCAGGCTCAAATCCCTTTCTTAGAGGATCATTTTCATTCAAAGGACTTACTTCCATAGTAGATCCGGTGTTACCACTTTGAGTTGTTATAAGTTGTCCTTCTTCTCCCACCGTACCGTCGGGATTGGTGTACTTGCTAAAGTCTTCTAGGTCTTGGAAAACGTGTTTGATTTTGATTTCATTTTTCTTGGCCTTGTAGCGATAATCTTGGTTTGCTTCGTGTCTTAGGCCTATTATGGCATCGCCACTTGTTAGACCATTTTCTGCTGCATCCTTGACAATGTCATAGTTGATTTTATAGTCATCTTCTAGCTGAGATTTGTCATAACCAGCAAGGTCTGGTAAAGTTATGGTCTTATTAACCTTTTCTTTTTCAGCATCACTTGCCGCCTCTCCTACACTTGCTATGTAAGGTTGGTAGTTTATTTCATACTTTTCGCCCCTCTGGACCTTATAGTCTGTACGCAAGGTATAGATATCTGGTTGGGCTGGGTTTTTAATTAAATCCTCTGCTTTCTTGCCCTTATCCAGTTTTGCTACTTTGACTGGCATCTTGCTATTGATAATCTCACTTGGTGGAGAATCTAAGCTAGGCATACTCGCAAAAGCTGGGGCTATATTTGATGCCATCATAATAGTGGCTATCAAAAATGCCGTACACTTTCTAATTCTTTTCATAGGCATCCTCCAATTCTTGTCCTATAAGAATTTACTCTATTAATTTGTTAGGTGATTCTTATGATTATATTATATATCAAAAGCTCTATAAAAGGAAGCCTATTTCTCAAGTTTTTAAGTATATTACTTTATTTGAACAATTTTGTTAAAATGTTCACTATTTACATTTAGTGATATTTTTTAGGCCGAACGTATAATAAAACGGAGGTGTAAAATGATAAATTATTTAAAAGACCAGGGCGTAGATGAAAAGCTTCTTGCCCTTTTAGAAAAATATAGAAATGAAAATGGAATCGATGATTCCGATAGGGTCATTAAGCCAGAATACAAGTATTATGGAAAAGAAGTCTTAGAAGAGGCAATTGCAGCCCTTCTTGCAGGCAAAAATATCCTCCTTACAGGAGCTAAGGCTACAGGTAAAAACGTCCTTGCGGCCAACCTTGCCTATTTATTTAAAAGGCCAGCCTATGATATTTCCTTCCACGTCAATACAGACTTCGCATCCCTTATCGGGGCTGATACCTTTAAGGATGGGGAAGTTAAATTTAGGAAGGGTCCTATCTTTGAGGCTGCACTTAATGGTGGTTTTGCAATCTTAGATGAGATTAACATGGCGAAAAATGAAGCCATTTCAGTCCTCCACGCAAGTCTTGACCACAGGAGAATTATTGAAATATCTGGTTTTGATAAGATAAGGTTTGACCCAAACACTAGATTTATTGGGACAATGAACTACGGCTATGTTGGCACTCGTGAACTCAATGAGGCCCTTGCTTCTAGGTTTATGATTATAAATGTGCCAAACATCAGCGAATCTAACCTTGATAAGCTCCTTTGTGATAATTTCCCAAGGCTAAAAGACAAGTACCGCAAGGCCTTTATAGATGTTTTTATATCTTTACAGACAAAGAGTGAAAATAACGAGATATCAACCAAGCCAGTCGACCTTAGGGGCTTAATTGGAGCAATCGAGATAATGAGAGTGGGCCTTAATCCTTATAAGGCAATCATGATGGGTCTTGTAAATAAGTCCTTTGATGCCTTTGAAAGGGAGATAGTCCTTGATGCTATCAAGACAAAAATACCTGAATCAATAGATGAGAGTGTCTTTGATGAATGAAAATTATGAAAAAATAAGAGAATACAACATTATTTGGGACTTTGCGGATGATTACAAATTCATCCCTAAAAAGTCCTATCCCATGGATCAAGTCTATAAAAATATGACAACGGGCTTTATCATAAAGACCTTTGATTTTGATATGCTTGATTCTTTCTTTGCTTATTTAAGAGATGAAAATCCCTTCTATGAAGAATTTACCTTTATAACAAATCTCTTGCTTGAGGATATAGCCTTTAAAAGTCTAAAAGATTCTAATTTGGTAATAGAAAGGCTCAGAAAGACCTACGCAAGTAAAATCCTACGCAAATACCGCTACCATGAGGCAGATGACCTAAAAGAACAAATTGAAAAGGCCTACTATGGCAAGGTCTTAGGCAAGCCAATCACAGAGGGAACCCTTTTTAGAAATATTTACGATGAGATTTTTAAAATATATTCTTTAGATACGGCAGAATTAATTGATAAGTTAAATAAGGTCTTTAAGTCGTATTTTGCCTTTGAAAGGTCAGAAGAAAACCAGACCCTCCTTAATGAGATGATCAAGGATAAGGAGCCAAAAGACTTTAAATCTTCTAAAAAGGATGAGGAAAAGGCGGATTTTTCTGATGAATTTATCAAGGACCAATTTAACATAGGTTCTGCAGAATTTACAGGCAATATCTACCTAGAAGATAAAAAAAAGGACAATGACAGGCACCTAATCCTTTTAAATGCTGATACAAAGGGCTATCACTCAAGTGATGAATTTATAGAAGACTTCTACGGCAAAAGTATCTATCCAGAGGCAAAAGTTAGAGCCCTAGAAGAAAAAGTTGCCAAGGGAGTCCATGCTGGCAAGAGTCTTTATTTTACCAAGGGAATCTATAAGGATAGTCCAAATGCCAGATTTTATAAGAAAAATAGGGATGAAGTTTATGAAAAAAACAAGACCTATATAGAAAAAAACCTAGCTATTAACAACCGTTCGATTAAGGAACTTGCCCAGACTATAAAAAATTCTATAGCTAATTATGAAGACTTTTCAGAAATTTCTAAATCCTACGGCATGGTTGATTCTACCAAGGCCTGGAGGGCATCTGTCCTAAAGGATTTTAATATCTTTGACAATATAGAAAATGACGATGTAAGTAGCTTTAAGGTGGACTTGCTCCTAGATTCATCGGCCAGTCAAAATAAAAGGCAAGAGATAATAGCCAACCAAGCCTACATCATAGAAAATGCCATGGATGAAGTTGGAATTCCAATCAGGGTCATGTCTTATTCGACCCTAAGAGATCACACAGTCTTTAATATTTTTAGGGACTATGATGAAAAACACAAAAACAATGAGATTTATAAATACTTTGCCTCAGGATCAAATAGAGATGGCCTAGCCTTTAAGCTTTTAAATGAGCTAATAGATAAGACTAAGGACAATGAAAAGCACATCCTAATAATCCTTTCAGATGGCAGACCCAACGATGAAAAGGCAAATATAAATACAGTTAAGCTCCTTCAAAAAGACCAATATGTGGGAGAGCTTGCTGTAAATGACACAGCCAAGGAGATCAGAAATATAAAAAACGAAGAGGTATCAGTTCTTGGGGTCTTTACAGGCGAAGACGAAGATTTAGAAAATGCCAAGCTAATCTACGGGGCAGATTTTTGTAGGATAAGTAGCCTAGAAAACTTCTCCAAGGTCGTATCAATCTTTATAAAAAATACAATTATGAAAATGTAAAAAGAGCTAGAACCTAGCTTTCCAAACGTCAAAGCATTGGAAGGCTAAGGTCTTAGCTCTTTTTTAGTATCTCTTTTTTCTTCTTTTCTTAGCTACTCGCTTTTCCTTTTGCTTTTTACCAAATATCTTGTGGTAAATTTGATTGACTAGATCCATCACTTCTGGAATCCTAGCAATCAATATAAGGAAAACATAGACAAGGCCTGCCACAATGATTGCTCCAAAAAGAGCTAGGATGTGGCTTATTTTACCAGCTAGTCCCCCATAAGTTAGGTGGGCTAGGTAGGCCATTAGTAAAGTGACAAGGATGATTTTGCAAAGGGAAATGGCAGCCTGCCTAAAGTTAAAGGCCCCAAAATTGTCCCTAAATTTATAAAGCATGAGGCTAGATCCTATGGCTGTTGATAAAACTGTCGCATAGGCTAGGCCCTCTAAGTCAAAATACTTAATTAAGACAAAGTTTAGAATTACATTTAAAACCTGCTGGATAACTACAATTATAACTGGTGTCTTGCTATCGCCAACCGCATAAAATCCCCTATCAACCACATCTGTAAGAGATTGAAAAATTATATAAGGAGCGTAGGCTGTAAGCAAGCTTGCAACTATGGCTGTGTCATCGCTTGTAAAGGCATTTCTCTCAAAAACAAGCTCAATTATTGGTCTAGATAGAACCATCATGCCGATTGTGGCAGGTATTACTAGACTCATAGTAGTGACAACTGCAGATGATATTTCCCCCTTCATCTGGTGGATTTCTCCAGCCTGGCCCAAATGAGCAATCTTTGGAAAGATGGCTGTGGTTACAGAAACTGTGATTACACCTGTGATTAGGGTAAGCATGGTCTTTGAGTAAAATAGCTTTGATATGGCAGCCTTGCCAAAAAATGCAGAAGCCATAGAGTTATCAGCGATGATTGAAAGCTCACCTGCCGCAGATGATATTATAATTGGAATTGATATAAGCATTAAGCTTCTAACATATTTATTATGAATATCAAATGTTCTCTTATGCTCATATCCTGCAGCTCTTGCAGCCTTTGGAAAGAGGATGTACTGGAGGACATTTCCCAAAAGTGCTCCTATTATCAAAAGATAAGGGTTACCAGTAACTCCGGTTAGGATGGTGAAAATAATAATTATCACATTCATCAAGATACCGGTGATGGCTGGGTCAAAGAAATTACCCTTTAGATTTAGATATCCCCTAAAAACTGCTGAATAAAGGTAGGCAAAAACTGCAAACATCATTATCCTGGTATAATTTGTGGCTAAATCTAGCCATTCTCCATCTAAGGATGGACTTAACATCTTTGAAAATGGTCTTGCAAAAATTATCCCAAGAATGACAGCAATTAGGCCAAATCGCATCAAGATATTAAAAATATTTGATGTGAATTCCTCAGCGGCCGCTTCGCCTTCCTCGTTTTTTGCCTTGTTATATATTGGTATGAAACCTGAAATAATACCTACTGCCACAAAGTTTGCTGCAACTACTGGCAGGGTATTGGCTGTTGTGTAAATGCTTTTTAGATCACTTGCCCCGATAAAGGATGCCATTACAGCCTCTCTGGCAAAGCCAAAGACTTTGGAGACTATGGTTATGATCATAAGCATGAGTGTTGTTTGTCCCATAAGAACCTCTCTTTATATCATATTTGTTATTATATCATTTAAGCTTATAAAGGACAAATATATGCTAAGATTTCCTTATTGACTCTATTTTTATTTTTTCATCTGCAATTGACAAGCTAGATAGGTTGTGGCTTACCAGAAGGATGGTCTTATTCTTGCTGGCCTTTTTGATTGACTTAAGGATTGTAGCCTCATTTAGGATATCAAGATTAGATGTCGGTTCGTCAAAGAGCATAAGGTCTGCATCATGGAGAAAGGCCCTGGCTATGCCAATTCTTTGCCTTTCACCAGCTGAAAAGCTATCTCCAAGCTCTCCTGCCAAAGTGTCATAGCCATCAGGGAGAGATTCTATAAATTCATGGATTGAGGCTTTTTTAGCAGCTTGTATAATCTCTTCATCACTTGCCCCAATTTTTCCAATTCTTATATTATCCTTTAGGCTGATATTGAATATATAAGTATCTTGACCCAAGAGAGCTTGCATTTGCCTTAAGTTTTTGCTTGGGATATTTTGTATATTTTCTTTATTTATTTCTATCTTTCCAGAATCAACATCCCAAAATCTCATCAATAACCTAAGTAGGGTTGACTTACCTGAGCCGCTTTTACCATATATAGCCAAAATTTTGTTTTTTGGTATATCCAAAGTTAAGCCTTCTATAATTTTTTCATCCTTGTAAGCGAAGGAAATATCAGAAATACTTGCGCTTTCAAATTTTTCCTTATCTAAATTTCCTTGGACTTCTTTTACAAGGGGCTCTTCTTCTAAGAGGTCTAAAATCCTATCGCCACTAGCAAGGGTGTGTGATAAAATATTGCCTAAATTTGATAGGGCTACAAAGGGTCCAAAGCTTGAAAACATTGCAAGAACTGGAATTACAACTCCCTTTGCACCTACAATTTCATTTTGAAATAGGTATAGAGATAAAATTAGCATCAAAAAGCTAAAAACTAAGATCAAGGCCCCTATCATAGCTTCTGATTTTGATTTTATGATATCGAGTTTATTAGCAGTTTTTCTTAGAGACCTGGATTTATTTCTTAGGGTCTTTAGCTTAGAATCCTTAAGGTCAAATTGCTTTACTTCGTCTATATTTCTGATTGTTTCAAGAACAAAGGAATTTAAGTCTCCATTTTTATTTCTTAGGTCAAGTCCTAGTTCAGCATTTTTTCTACTTATAATATATGGGCAAAGGACGCCAAGACCTAGGTAGGCTAGAAAGGAAAGGAGGGCTTGGTAGATTGAAAAGCTCCCTATAAATATTTCCATAAATATCATATACAAAATCGCTATGGCTATTGGGGAAATGGTATGGGCATAAAATACTTCCAAAAGCTCTATATCTGATGTAATTAGACTAATGAGATTACCCCTATCCTTGCCTGATAATTTTGCAGGCGCCAGGCTTCTCATTTTCTTAAAAACTAAGTGTCTTATCTTTGCCAAAATTTTAAAGGCTAGGTAGTGGTTGGCGTATTGCTCTATATAGTGGAAAATCCCCCTCATGATTGCTATGGCAAACATAAGCTTGATAAAGAAAATATTCTTACCATCATTATTTATATTAGCCAAAAGACCGTAGCCTGCAAAAATCGTGACAAAACTTGCACACAGATGTCCAAGTGTCCCAATAAAGGCTGCTATAAACATATATATTTTTAGGTCCCCTACAAGGCCAATCATATTTTTCATGACCACAAGGCCACTTCTTCTATTTTTCATTTCCTACCCCCATTGCGTAAGAGCAAAGCTCTTCTTGCTTGTCAAAGATGTTTTTATAAGGCTTACAGTACTTATAAAGACTTTCATGGTCACCACTTGCCTTAATTTCTCCATCTTCAAGAAAATAAATTATATCACTATCTACAAGATTTATAAGCTTGTGTGAGATGATAAGGACTGATTTTTCCTTGGCAAGCTTTCTTATCACTTTCATTATCTCTCTTTCATTTTCCCCATCTATATTGCTTGTCGCCTCATCAAAGATATATAACTTAGCATCAAATAGTAGAGCCCTAGCAAGGGCTAGTCTTTGCCTTTGGCCACCTGATAGGTTTGAAGCTTCTTCTAGAATAGGAGTGTCAAGACCTGAAAGACTTTCGAAAAATTCATACAAATTAACCTTTTTGAGGGCCCCTATCATATCTTCATCGCTTAGAGCAGGATTGGCTATTGATAAGTTATCCCTCACACTTCCCTTAAAAAGCCTTGCATTAAAGTCTATATTTATAATATTTTCCTTAATATTTCCTGGAAGATAAGAAGTTTTTTCTATATCATTTATTAGAATTTCCCCATCATAAGCAAGCTTTGAATCTTTTATAAGCCTAGCTATAGTAGATTTGCCAGAACCACTGACTCCAACTAGGCTTGTTAGCTGATTTGGCCTTATATCAAGACTTAGCTTATCCAGAATTTTCCTTTTGCCATCATAAGAAAAACTCACATTTTTAAAAGATATGCCAAGCTTATCTTCCTTTATTATTTCTTTGCCTACTTCCTGGCTATCGCTATCTATAAGGGCCATCAGCTTATTAGAAGCCGCTATACCATTCATAGCTATATGGAAAAATGACCCCAACAACCTAAGAGGTAGGAAAAATTCTGCAGCTAGTAGGATTATAAAAGTAAGACCAAATACATTTATAGAATTTTTTGAAAATTCCAAGATAGCAATGCCAATGCCTGCAGCTGTCCCACCATAGGCTATTATATCCATTATGGATGTGGAATTAAGTTGCATCATTAGGACTTTCATAGTGGCCTTCCTGAATTTTTCTGCAAAGTCATCCATCAAATTTTGCCTAGACTCATCTGCATCATAGATTTTTAATTCGGTAAGGCCCTCTAGGTTTTCTAGAAAGATATCGGCTAGGTTTGTGTAGGATGTCCAGTAAGAGCCCAATAATTTTTTGGCTATCTTTTGTACCAAAATTATTGATATAGGGATAAGTGGCAGGCACAAAATCATGCAAATAGCTGCATCTATGCTTATGCAACCTATAAAAATAAAGATAATAAAGGCAGCTAGGAAGCTATAATAAAGTTGAGGCAAGTAGGATGTAAAATAAATTTCTAGCTGGTCTACTCCCTCTACGGATAATTGTAGAAGTGATGATGTTGATAGTTTATCCCTATAATTTATCCTATCATCCATCATTTTCTCAAAAATTATCTTTCTCATCTTCTCTTTTATGGCCTTAGTAGAAATAAAGGCAATGCGGCTAGCCATATATTGACTAAAAAGTTTTATGGCTATGAACAAAAATCCAAATAAAACTATTTGCCAAAGAGAAATTTCCTCAAGTTTGTTTCTTAAAAGATAGGAAAGAGTCTGGCTAAAGATTGAGACTATTCCGATTTGCATGAGCAAGGATAAGATTCTAAAAAATAAATTCCAATAGAGGTATTTTTTTGATCCTTGCAAGATTTTCATAAGTTTCTTATTGATCATATGCTTTCCTTTATATATTGATTTACAAAGTTCTTTAAATATCGAACATTGTTCATTTTTATTTTATCATATTTTTTATAAGCCTGCAATTGATTTTCACTATCAGATTTTTTAAGAAATTTTTAAAATTTTGGCCAATAAAAAATGACAGGCCAAGGTTAAGCACCTTTGCCTGTCATTTATAATAATTTTTAGTCTTCTTTTGTTACTTGTAATTTGCTATCATCTGGCCTATCTTCAGCTGGGATATTTGTATTATCTGCTGGAGATTTGAAGATTGATTCTTTAGAGAAGGCTAGTACTGCCTTGCCGCTCTTTCTATCGTCAACTACTGTACCAGGACCGCCTACACAGCCTCCCATACATGCCATTCCTTCGATTAACTTGCCATTCATCTTTCCTAGTTTTGCCATTCTAGCAAGTTTCACACAGTCAGCTAGACCTTCTGCATTTTCCATTTCTACTTTTACATCAGGATCTATTTCGTGGATTCTCTTTTCAACTGCCTTAGCTACTCCACCACTTACTGCGTAGTATCTACCTGTTTCTGAAGCATCCATGATATCATCTTCTACTTCTATTTCAGCTGGCTCTATGCCTTTGGCAAGAAGCATGCCTAGAAGCTCTTCGTAGGTTATTACAAAGTCGATTACCTCTGCTACTTCTGGCTCTAGGGCCTCAAGCTTTTTAGAAATACATGGTCCTATGAATACTACTTCGCAGTTTGGATCACGTTTTTTCATTTGCTTACCTGAGTAGATCATAGGTGTTGATGATTCAGAAATCTTGTCATTAATATCTGGGAAATTCTTCCTTACCATAAGTTTCCATGAGAAACAGCAAGATGTACCCATAAATGGAATCTTGCCTGTTGGCACAGATTCTAAGAATTCATGCGCTTCATTCATTGTTGTAAGGTCAGCACCTAGACCTACTTCTATCATATCATCAAAGCCTAGCATTTTAACAGCTTCTCTGATTTGTTTTGGACTTACATTTGCACCAAATTGACCTACAAAGGATGGGGCTACTATAGCATAGACCTTCCTATCTGATTGGAGAGATTTGATTAATTGGTAAATTTCTCCCTTATCTGATATAGCTCCAAATGGACAGGTTATTATGCACCTACCACAAGCTACACACTTATCTTCATCTATTGATGCACGACCTAGTTCGTCTGATTTGATTGCCTTTACACCACAAGATTCGGCACATGGTCTTTTTTGGTGGTTTATTGCATTATATGGACAAGCATCCACACACTTACCACATTTGATACACTTATCTTGGTCGATTATTGCACCCTTAGCAGTATATTCTACAGCATTTTTTGGACAAACATTTACACATGGGTGGCCTATACAAGCGTGACATTGGTCTGTAACTGTTACCTTATTTTCTGGACAAGCCTCACAAGCTATCTTGATAACTTGCACTAATGGTGGATTATAAATTCTTCTATCAACATCCATGTCAGCAAGACCAGCTGTGATTGCTTCTGTCTTGTCAGCTGTCCTTGCATCAAGGCCTATACACATTCTTAGTCTTTCGCCCATTACAGCTCTTTCTCTAAAGATGTTTTCCCTGTAAGAAGCTTCTTCGCCTGGAAGTATATTATAAACTTCAAGGCCAATATCTGTTAGTGGCCTATTTTCGTAGGCAATTTTTGCAACTGCCTCGAAGGCCATCCTTCTTATGTTTAATATATCTATGTACGATTCTTTCATTATTACCTCAACTACTTATTTTTTACTTATTATTTGCTTTTTTCTTAGCCTGCCTATCAACATTGATAGTGCTATACATCTTATCCATCATTACTTCTGGTTTTGCTTTTGTTATGTATTCGTCATCAATTTTGACAATTGGTGATAGTCTTTTTGAATCTTCGACTTCATCCATTATGTTAGAGTAGCTTATTTCTATCTCAGGAGCAGGTCCAAGATTATCTACTTCGTAAGCAACTTCCACATCCCTTTTTACTATTTCAGCTGAATCATGCAAATATTCATTGCCGTGGGCTGTGCATCTAGCACATGAGCATATAGTTACCTTCATTTTATTCTCCTTTATATTTAGTCCTACTATGATTGTAACAAATTTAACACTTTATTTCAATATGGATTTGCATTTTATTCTAAATTTATATTAATAATAAAGGTAGAACCCTCTCCTAGAGTACTTTCTAGGCTAATATCCATTTCTAAATAATCAGCTATATGTTTGACTATGGATAGGCCAAGGCCAGTTGATTTTACCTTCCTGTCTCTTGACTTATCTACCACATAAAATCTTTCAAAGACTCTTTTGATATCAGAATTTGCAATCCCAATTCCTGTATCCCTTATACAAACTTTTATAGAGCTTGCTTCAAGGATTGAATAGATTTCAATTTCTCCGCCTTCCTTATTATATTTAATGGCATTTTCGTAAATGTTTGATAAGAGGTCGACAAAGAGAGATTTCTGGCTATAGATTTTGAAATTATCTAGGCGATTTATTACTCTTATTCCTCTTTTATCTGAGGCTTGAGCAAATTTTTTGATAATTGTATCCATTTCATCTTTTAAATCTATTTGGGTCTTGCTTAATTCAAAGTCTCTCTCATCAAGTCTGGATATTTTTAGGATATCATCGATTATTTCTAAGAGCCTATTACCTTCTTCATAGATTATTTGGGCAAATTCTCTTATGTCCTTATCCTTAGCTATCCCTGTTGCAATTAGCTCTGCATAGCCATTTATGGATGTGAGTGGGCTTTTTAATTCGTGGGTGACATTGCCAGAAAATTCCCTTCTCATTAGCTCTGCCTTCCTTGATTCAGAATAATCTATGACTATAACCACAAAACCCATCTTCCGATCTTCATTTATTGGGTCTATGAATAATTTGAGGTGGTAATTATTTACATCTATGGATAAGGATCTGGACTTAGATGTAAGCTTTACTTCCTTGACTGCAAGGAGGTATTCTTTTTTATTGACCAAATTTTCTAGGTGGACATTCTCATCCTTATTTAGGAGAGTCTTGGCAGATTCATTCATCATGTCGACCTTTCCCTTGCTATCAAAGATTATAAAGCCTTCTTCCATGTTTGAAGTCATGGTTTTAAGCTGGTCGATTTTTCTTGTTAGCATGGAGACTTTTTTTTCTAGCCTTACATTTTTATTTAATAAGTTCCTATAAATTTGACCCACATCTTCAAAGTCTTCGCCTATATCTTTGAAATCGTAATATTTATTGAAATCACTGACCTTGCTTGCATAGCTATCAAGTTTTTTATCTATATAGAGGTGGGATGCTATTAAAATTACAAGGCTTGCCAGATAAAAAATTATTATATTTATGTAATCTTTGCTATATAAAGCTACAACCACAGCTAAAAGGCTAGCTATGGTTGCTGATGTGATTAGGGATTTTTTAGTTAATTTTTTCATATTTCTCCAAATTTATAACCGAGATTTCTTACTGTCTTTATATATTTGCCCGCATCCTTTAGCTTGCTTCTTAGGCTTGCTATGTGGACATCAACTGTTCTTGTTTCTCCTTGGTAGTCATAGCCCCAAATTTTTATTAGAAAATCATCTCTGGTTATGACATTGCTTAAGTTATTCATAAATAAATTTAGCATTTCAAATTCCTTGTAGGTTAGGTCGATTTTTTCCCCATCTACCTTGACCGTACGTTTTTTGGTGTTGATACTTAAGTTTTTGTAGTTGATATGGTCGGTGTCTTTTTTGCTTGACCTTCTTAAAACTGCCTTGATCCTGCTTAAAAGCTCTAAGATTGAAAAAGGCTTACTTATATAGTCATCTGCCCCACTTTCTAGGCCTAGGACCTTGTCAAATTCATCGGTCTTGGCTGTAAGGATTATTACTGGCAGGTCAGAAAATTCTCTGATTTCCTTTAGAATTTCTACCCCGTCTTTTCCTGGAAGCATTAGGTCAAGAAGTAATAAATCACATGGCTCATCCCTGATGATATCTACTATTTTGAGTCCATCCTCAAAGGTCTTTACCTCATATCCCTTTTCGCCCAGGGCGTAGGCTACTAGATTTCTTATTGCCTTATCATCTTCAACTACATATATCATTTATAACCTCGTTGCTAATTCTGCTACTCTTGCTAACCTGTCTCCTAATCTTTCAAAATATTTGAATAGGAGGATTTTATTTGATAATTCTACCGCTCCTATCTTGTCATCCTTGTTTAGTTTTGCTGTATAATTTATAGCATCTACAAATAATTTGTTGTTTATTTCATCTTTTTCTATAGTTTTATGGGCTAGGTCCTTATCATCATTTACGAAAGCATTCATCGAATCAAGAGCCATTTCCTTTTCATTGTCTATAAATTTCTTTAAAAAGTTTGTCTCTTCTTCTGTAAGGTCGTATTCCTTTAAGATTAAAGCTACCGATGTCAGATGGCTTGCAATTCTTTTTTGTGTTGAGGCAAGTTTTATCTCCATTTGCAAAAATCTTAAATCGCTTGCTACAGGTTGTTGGAGGGCAAGGAGTTCAAAGCAGAAATTTTCCACACCGCTTGCTCCCCTTCTAATGTCATCGTAAAGCTCCATTACATGGTCTAAATTTTCTTTACTTTTACTTTCTAAATATAGGTCAAGTCTTTCATAGGATATTAATATTAACTGGTTGACCTTGCTTGACATTTCTTTGATTGAATCTAGGTCGTTTATAAATCTACTTCTCATCATATCATCCAAACCTTCCTGTGATATAATCTTCGGTTCTCTTATCTGATGGATTTTCAAAGATTTTTTTGGTATCATCCATCTCTATGACTTCTCCTGTTAGGAAGAAGGCTGTTTCATCAGAAATCCTTGCTGCCTGTTGCATGTTGTGGGTTACTATTACTATAGTGTACTTTTCTTTTAGCTGATCCATTAGCTCTTCTATGGCTGCTGTTGATATTGGGTCTAGGGCACTGGTTGGCTCATCCATTAAGATTATCTCAGGATTTACCGATAGGGTCCTTGCTATACATATCCTTTGCTGCTGGCCACCTGACAAGGATAGAGCATTTTGATTAAGCTTATCCTTTACTTCATCCCAGATTGCTGCAGACTTTAGGGATTTTTCCACAATTTCATCAAGACTGTTCTTATCCTTGATTCCACTTAGCTTTGGTCCGTAGGTTATATTGTCATAGATTGATTTTGAGAAAGGGTTTGGTGATTGGAAGACCATGCCTACATTTCTACGAAGGGAGACGACATCTACATCTTTCTTGTAAATATCCTGTCCATCTATTTCTATTAAACCTTCTATTTTACATGAATCAACAAGGTCATTCATCCTATTAAAGCATTTTAGGGTTGTGGATTTACCACATCCTGATGGTCCTATGAAGGCTGTTACCTTGCCTTTTTTGATATCCATATTTATATTTTTTAAGGCCTTAAAGTCGTCATACCATAGGTTTAGATCTTTAACAAGGATTGATGTACCCATGTCCTCGACTATCCTTTCCTTAAAAATTGATTTGTTTGATTTATTTATTTCTTTTACCTCTTGATCTATGTCTTTTTCAAGGGACTTTTCTTTAATTTTTTCCATTTTATTCTCCTAAGCTTTGACTATTTTCTTGCTTATTTTTGCAGATAGGAAGTTTATTATTACTACAAAAACAAGTAGTAGGACCGCTGTGGCATAAGCTTCTTTTACATGGAATCCCTCACTTGATAGGACATACATGTGCACTGCCATGGTTCTTGCTGAGTCAAATAAACTTTTTGGTATTTCTGGGTGGGTTCCCATTGTATAGATTAGGGCTGCAGATTCTCCTACAATTCTTCCTGTTGATAAGAAGATTCCCCCAAGGATTCCGTCCATAGCATCTGGAAGTATTACCTTAAAGATGGTCTGGATTTTTGTTGCTCCTAGGGCTAGGGATGCGTGGGCCTGAAGAGGATTTACTGTTAGTATCGCCTCTTCTGTGGTCCTTATGATTGTAGGTAGGACCATGATGGCTGCTGTCAAACATCCTGCAAGGAGGGAATATTTCATTCCTAGTCCAAGTCCTGTGCTTGTTACAAAGAATAGGTAGCCAAACAAGCCGTAAACTATGGATGGGATTGATGATAGGATTTCTGTTGAAAACCTAACTGCCTTTATTAACAATTTGTTTTTTGCGTAATTTGATAGGTAGATGGCTGTAAAGATTCCTACTGGTAGGGATACAAGTAGGGTTATGAGGATTGTCATCAAGGTTGCTATCAAAGAAGGCATGATTGAGACATTTTCTGATGTATATTTTAGAGAGAAAAGTCCCGGCGATATATTTGGTATGCCTTCAAATAAGATATAGGCGATGATGACTCCCGATATAGCATAGCCTATCATTGTTAGGGTCATGATTAGCCCTTTAAAAAATTTACTCATCTTAACTCCTAAAATTTGCTTTCTGTTTTATTTCTGATTAGGTTAAATATAATATTTATGATTAGGATAAAGCAGAAGAGGACCATGCCTGTTGCTATTAGGGCCTGCCTGTGCATGCCTGATGCGTAACCCATCTCTAGTACTATATTTGTGGTAAGGGTTCTTGCTCCCTTTAGGAGGGATGTTGGCATCATCGGTTGGTTACCTATGACTAGGTAGACTGCCATGGTTTCACCTATTGCCCTACCTATGGCAAGGATTATCGATGAAAATATTCCTGACTTGGCATAAGGCACTAGAACTTTAGCTATGGTTTCTTCCTTGCTTGCTCCAAGGGCAAGGGACCCTGTCATAAAGGTCTTTGGCACCTGTCTTAGGGAGTTTTCTGAGATATTTACCATAGTCGGTAGGACCATGATGGCTAGTAGTAGGGATGCTGTGAGCATGTTCATACCACTTTTTACTCCAAATATATCCTTAACTAAAGGCACTAGGACCATCATTGCAAAGAAACCATATACTACTGATGGGATTGCTGCCATGAGGTTGATTAGTGATTTGAGTGGGCCGTATGATTTTTTGGCATAATAGGCCATAAATATTGATATGGCTAGGCCAAATGGAACTGCTATCAATGTTGATACTAAGGTTACGATAATTGATCCTACTATCATTGGCTTGATACCAAATCTTGGATTGCCTGCAGTTGGCTTCCAGGTTGAACCTGTGATGAATTTTAAAAGTCCGTACTCACTTACAAACTTCATACCCTCAGAAAATATAAAGAATATGATAAGTAAGATAAGAAATACGGACATAACTGCAGACAAGAGGAAAATTATCTGACCGATTTTTTCCTTTGTCTTGTTCATTTTACTTTCCTAGTTCGCTTGTATTTGTGATTTCACCCTTAAAGATTTGTTTTAATTGGTCTATTGTTAAATCTTCAAGCTTGCTGTCTTTATTTACGATTACTGCTATACCATCTGTAGCTATTACTTCTACGGCTAGCTTGTCTTTTTCTTCATCTTTTAGCTCACGGGATGCCATCGCTATATCAGCTGCCCCATCTATTACTGCTTCGATTCCTGCAGATGATCCTGTTGATTGGATTTCGATGTTGGCATCTGGATTTAATTCCTTATATTTTTCTACCATTTTTTCCATTAGTGGAGTTACTGATGTAGAACCTGCTACTGTTAGTGATCCCTTAGCACCACTTGCTTGGTATTTTTCTGTATCCTTAAGTGGAACATAGCCTTCTTCTAGGGTTAGGGCTTGGGCATCTTCGCTTATTACAAATTTAAGGAAGTCCTTGGCAAGGTCTGATAGTTCAGCCTCTTTGAAGGCAAGGTTAAATGGTCTAGATATCTTATATTGGCCAGAAGCTATGTTTTCTTCTGTAGCTTCGACTCCTTCGACCTTTACTGCCTTAACTGTATCGTTTAATGAACCTAGTGAAATATAGCCAATTGCTGCTTCATCGCCGGCTACTGTTTGCATAACACCGTTGGTAGAGTTTTGAACTACTGCCGCTTGGGTTGTCATGTCTTCTTTTTCGCCGTCTACTTCTTCTTCAAGTCCAACTAGCTCGATGAAGGCACCCCTTGTACCTGAACCATCTTCTCTAGATACTACAGTAAATTCATAATCAGCTGCTTCTTTAGAATCTGTTTTTGTTTCTTCTTTTGCTGGTGCTTCTGTAGCTATTTCTGTTTTTGTTTCTTCTTTTGTTTCTTGACTATTTCCGCATCCTGCAAGGATAAGTCCTAGTGAAAGTGTTGCTGCTAAAATTTTTTTATTTGTAATTTTCATTTTTAACTCCTTAAAAGTTTTCTTTCGATATCTATAATACTAGGCCAATACTAAATCCGTTTTAAGGTCATGTAAAATCTATGTAAAATCTAAAAATTTCCACAAAAACCTGCTAACAAAAGTCAAGGAGAAAAGGAAATTAATTTTACTTTTC
>NZ_CAUPMI010000023.1:0-36851 GCF_963512375.1 uncultured Anaerococcus sp. | reverse complement strand
TGGGATTGAGAATAAAATGTAGTGTTTTTACTACATCTCCAATATACGAGGAGGTGAAGTCATGCGAGAGTTTTATAGTCTCATAATAACTATCATAGCGGAAAACAAGCCCCTCCGGCTCATTGAGGAGTGGTCACTTAATCTGCAAATGGCTAGATAAGACAAGCCTGTCTGGCTTCAGGAAGACCCTCCATGGAATGGTCAAGCGAAGCTTGATTTTGATGATAATTAGCATTAAAAAAGACGGGCGGGCATGCTCGTCTTTTTCTTGGTCGAAACCATGCATTAGTTTTACAGTCTCATGGTTACTGTTAGTATACTTCTACACTATATAAATTTCAATATTGAAGTACTCTCTTAGTAACGATATTAAATCTTTATTAGGATAGTAAAAATTTATTTCATTTTATATCTCCAAAATAAAATAATCAATTAAAAAAGGTGTCTACACTCCCCTATATAATCACGGCCGCAGCCTATAGTATTTGAAGGACTCTATATTACCATTGCTATCTATTCTTCACCTAATACGAGTACTGCAAATGTTGTTAGGATCAACATTTTTTTACTTCCTAAATTCTTATTTTTTACAAAAATATCATAAAGAAAGGAAGAAATTATAGATAAAGTTATGTCAATAATAATATCGGTGAAGCTCTGACCTGCCCAGAGGCAATTAATTGGCTTTTTTATTATTGTACTCTTTAAATACTAATTATTATTTTTATATTTTTCTACCAAATCACTAAGATCAATAATATCAATCTCTGCTATACCAGTTTCTATATTAATTATCTCCTTATTAGATATATCATCCATGCGATATTGACCTTTTAATATATGAAGTTTATTATCATCTATATATCCCTTTATAGTAACAGCATCTTTATCATTTCTAATAATAATTACATCAACATCTAATTTATCATCAGAAGATGCATCTTCATAATTACCTTCCAATTTGTTCTTGAATTCATTATTTATACTTCTCAGTTTTTCTAATAAAGAAATTTCTTCATAATATGTAAAATCTGAATCACCTGTTGCAATAATCTCAGAATATTGTTCAACAATTTTATCTATCTCTTTGTAATTCTTATTATCTTTATCGATCTTATTTGTTATAATCAGTTGGTAAATCTTTTTATCCTCGGCATTATATTTCTTATGTGAATTGTAAGTATTCGATATATTCATAGACCTTAGAAGTATTATTATTGAAAATATTAACAAAATATAATAAACCTTTGGTTGTGACCATAATACATCTCTCTCATTTTTCTTTACTTCAAATATTTTACTGAGATAATACTCATAATGTAAATAACTCAAAATACAGACCAATACAAAATAGAAAATGACTGCAGCATTAATCTTAAAACGAATTGTAGTACTAGGGAAAACAAAAAATATACCCTTTATTATCCAATCTAGGAACAATATTAATAATAGCATACAGAATGAAAATGAAAGCATCTTCAATTCATTATCTGTGTAGCTTAGATTTTTAAAAAATTGCTTATATATTGCTGGCAATAGAAAAAATATAAGTGGTAATATTAAAATTACTATCTTGCTAAATAATGAATACAACGGCGCATTATCTATGAAATAATCAACTGGTATACCATAAAAATCCGATGCCTTAATAATATCAGCATAGTGTAAGAATCCTAAAATTGATACAAACGCCGAACCAACTAGGGATAAAATTTTAGAGACACTCTCAAGAATTTCAACTTTTTTACTAATTTTTTCTTTCAAATCATCTGTTTTACTCACTTTACCATTCTCCATAAATCAATATTAATGTTCATCTACTTATCATTTTTATAAATAATATCAACTATCATTATCAACAAATACCACACTCCTAAATATAAATCACAACAATATGAAAACCTTGCCATTTTATCCTTAATATTTGCTATGTATATAAATTTAATGTAATATTATAGTTCGTTAAAGTAAGGCTCTAATATAAAATTCTAGTTATTAAAATCAAAAATGATCATTATATCCACTATAACAATTTGTGCATACACCGCCACAATCATTTAATGGAGTCAACTCAACACCACATGATGGGCATATATAATTTGTATTTATAGGATTGCTATTTACTAAATTAAGATTTTTTGATATTAAAGTTCCCTCTCCTAATATAAAATTAGTATTAATTCTAACATCTTTATTTAAAAAATCATCTAATTTGCTGCGTTTATCAGGATCATAAATATCATATTCTTTATAATCACAAGGAATTCCAACATTTGCACTAAATGGTAATCTATGCTTCTCTGTAGCTATATAAACTTCTACATTTGTACCATAACTAACCTCAAACATATAACTTATATCTAAAATTGCATCTGATTTTATATTTATAATTTCAGAATTTTTAGTAGTATCTGTTCCTAAAATATTAATTTCACTTATATTTCCAATATTAATATTCTTGATTAACAAATCATGTATATTTGTAATATTCATATTAACACCATTTATGTAATATTTTACTCCATTAACGCTTAATTTATTTTGGATAAAATCGTGTGACTCTAAAAATTTATTATGCAAAAAGCTTATAAAATAGTTTATATTATTACTTACGTAACTATTAATGTTATTATTTATTTCAAATTTTTCTGATAATTCTTCTAAAAAATCTTCAATACTTTTATAAAGTATATAATCATCTGCACCTTCAAAATCACTATCATTAGTAATAATAACAATTTTTTTATTTTTACCTTTTATGTTATTTTTTAAAAACTCATTATTTCTAATCATTGATAAATTAAACGCATCAGGAAATTCACTTTTTTTATCCTTATTGATAAACGGAGTCTTATTAGAAAAATAGTCATGTAAAATATTATCAATTTTTATATCAGAAATATCTAACTTGTAAAATATCTCTTTTGAAAAAAAACCATCAATAAGGCTATTCATTCTAAAAATATATATTTGAACATCTAATTTATCTTCAGGTCTAAAAGGAGAAATCTCTAAATTTGTAAACTTTTTATATTCTATCTTATTGTTTATCTCTTTAATTTTCTCTTCTATTTCCTTCTTAAAATTTGATTTCAATTCATTAATAACAATATCACTGGTTAATAGCTTAACATTATTATTCCTGCAATGGTTAATCATGATGTTAATACTACTATCATTTTTAAAATCATAGTTTTTTCGTATGAATACTTCCGTATCTAAAAAAACATAAATAGGTAAAGCAAGAGAACTTAATTTATTTGTCATATATTACTCCTGTTATATATAAATCACTCATCATTTTTATATATAATAATTTTATTAAATAGGTAAAGAATTGCTGTAAATAATTCTCATTATCAACCGGTTACACGCTAATCTGATTTTTTACTTAATCATATGTATATTTACTATGTAAATATTTACACTGTATATGCCGTATACGTTAAAACATCTTACTAGTATTTTACTAAAGTGCGTAGGTACAAAGTAAAGGGGCTTTTGGCCCCTTTGGCTTTGTGTTTTTTAATGCCTGTACTAGCGCATTAATTTTTATTTTTCTTAATTATTAATTAAGCTGTTGCTTGGCTTCTTCTGTATGCTATGAAAGCACCGCCCATGATTACTAGACCTGCTGCGATGAATACTAGAGAACCAATACCACCTGTTTGTGGGATTGTTACTTTCTTGTTCTTTACTTGTTGACCATAGCCAGTATTTGTAGCATCTTTAGGTGTGTATTCCATTTCAGTATCTGCACCCTTATAGGTTCCTTTTGCAACTGTAAATCCTACGTCAGATAGTTTAGCAAAGCCTTTTGGTTGTCTGGTTTCTTCTAATTGGTATTTACCATATTCAAGACCTTGTATTTCGAAACGACCTTCATTATCAGATGTTAGTCTTACGATGTTTTCAGCATTTTCTACAGTCTTACCACTTGGTAATGCTTTGAATTCATATAGTACACCTTGTTTTTTGAAGGCTTTTTCATAAGCATCTCTTAATGCTGCAACTTTCTTTAAGATTTCTGTTTTTCCAGTTACTTTTTCTTCTCCTACAGTAATTGATACAGATTCTTCTTTTGCTCCATCTTTTGCTATTTCTGTGTTATAATCATCAATAGCTTTTTCGTAAGCTTTTTTAGCTGTATTTAGTTTATCAAGATCAGCTGCTTTATTTGCGTCAGATTTTAAGAATAGGTATTTGTCACCTTTTTCATTCTTAATAACGAATTGAGCGCTCATAAGTCTATTTGCTGTTTTTTTATCTTGATCATCAGTTTTTACGAATTTCTTACCACCTACAACTATTTTTGGTTCTGTTGTTTCTAGTGGTGGTGGGTTGTCATTGTCTTTAACGTTCTTGTAAGTTGTTTTACCATTTTCAAATACAGTGTTTTCTGGTGTGTATCCTGATACTCTCTCTACTACTCTGTAGGTATCTGTATCTTTAAGACCTGTAAATTCGTGGTTGAATGCAGTTTGGTCAATTTTTTCACCTTTTTTAACGAATTTCTTAGTTACAGATTCAACATTTTCCCAGTTTTGACCATTTTTCTTTTGTAGAGTATATACTACTACTACATCTTTATCAGCGTCTGTAATTTGTTGGTCACCATTAGCTCCCCATTTTTTCTCAACTTGGATTTTGCCTTCTTTTGGGCTGCCTTCTTTTGGTTCTACATCTTTATCTGGTTTGTGACCATATTCAAGTTTTACGTCGTTTGTTTGTGTAACGTCAACTTCCGCACTACCATTAACTGTTGCTGTGTAAACAAGTTGAACTTCAACGTCTGCAGCTTCACCAGTTGCAGGTTTAGTTATATCTGAAATTTTCTTAAGACCAGCTTCTTCGAATTTTAATCTAAATCCTCTGTCATCTTCAAGAATTGTATAGTCTTTATCTTTTGTTAGTGTTATAGCATTACCATCGTGTTCTCCTTGTGCATTTAGCTTGAATATAGAGATACCTGTAGTAATATTAGCACCTGTTTGTTCTTGTTGTAGTATATTTTCATTGTTGTAATACTTTGATGTTGCAAGGTCTTTGTTGTATGTTAGACCATTGTCCATGGTATCGTTCCATACTAATCTTTCATAAGATGTACCACTTGCAATTTTTGTCTTAACTTCGTAAGGAACTACTTTACCTACTTGAGATTTAGCAGTTGCTTTTGTTTTTGTTTCATTTCCTATTTTTGCACCAACAGTTGCTTCAGCACCTTCATCAGCAGCTTTAAAACCATCTGCTTGAGTCATTCCACCTTTTTTGTGGAAGTTTTTATCTAGTTGTGGTTTATCTTCAGTATTCTTTGGATAAACGTGAGCGTCTAAAACTGTACCATCTTTATTAACAAGTGGAAGAGTGATTTCTACTGGTACTGCTTTTTGATCTACGATTGTTTTACCTTCATTTTGGTAAGTAGATTTTTCTTTGATTTCTTGGATTTTGAATTCACCTTTTAGTTTAGATGTATCAAATTTAATACCAGATTTATTAGCAGTGAGTCCACCGAAAGCTTCGTCTAGATTTGTAGTAAATTCTAATTCACCTTTTGTATCAAAAGCAGGACTAATTTTTCCGTCTACAACTTTTGGTTTTTTAGTTTCATTATCTATTACTGCTTTGATATACTGGTTATCATTACCATTTTTTTCTTTACCTTTTACTTGCCATGCAAAGAATACATTGTCAGCTTCATGTGCTGAGTGATTTGTCTCAAGAAAAGCTTTTAATCCTGCTAGGTCTTGAGTTCCATCATAGCCTTTTTTTTCAATTTCTTCAGATTTCCAAGCTTTTAATTCAGCCTTGGTCATCATAAGTTTGTGAAGTGTTACTGTGTTTGTTACAGCATTTTCAGCTTTTGAAACTTTTTCATCAGCTGCACTTGCACTTGTGAATGGTGCGGCTATTATTCCGAATACCATTGCGAATGCTGTTAATAATGACAAAATTTTTCTTTTCATATCATTCTCCTTTTTTATTTTTTGTCAGTGTCGCTTGGGGTGTGAGGTATATGTACTTTGTCATCTTCGACTTAGGGGGCTCGTATTTATGAGTTCCCTCGTCAAAGCCCTTTGGGCTTTTCTGTCGGGATGACAATGTTGCACATTGTCACAATCTCGCTTCGCTCGACCACTCCATGGAGGGTCCTCCATGAGCCGGACGGGCTTGCTTTTTCAGAAAGGCAGCGACTTGCCTTTCGTGCTGGTGGGCCAGCTGCTTATAGGGGCTTGGGTTTATGTACCTTTTAGCCTTCTATAAATAGGGACGGGCTGTCTATTTTTTGTGGCGTATTGCCGGTTGCTTTCTTTTGGGTGTTATCCTTTTTTGAAAGCATCTCCCTTTATATCTATTATACCATAGATTGGGAAATTGTAACATCTTTTCTTGCTCTTTTCGAGCAATTTTGCCTTATCGCCCAGTAGATGCGGCGATTTGGCTTTATAATCATAGGCTTTTGGGCCTAATAATTATTGGTGTTGTGGGAAGGGAAGCTTTTTAAGCTTGCTTTCTCGCTTAGCTGCGAGTGCTCCGCACAGGCCCTCTATGCGCCGGGCTGGCGTGCCTTTCCATTTTTGAATATTTACGGATTGTTGCCCTTGGTTTGTTTTTTACTTTTTACTACCCCGTTAGGCTTCTCGACATCGCTCGAAGCAAGGGAGTAGGGTTGGAAGCTTATTAGTAAGCTTCCGTTGTTTTCCTTTTGTGAATATTACGGATTGTCGCTCTTAGTTTTTTGTTTGACTACTTAGCATTTCTAATAGGCTTCTCCACTTTGGTTCTCTCGACTTCGCTCGAGATAAACTTTGCAATGGTGGGGGTGTATTTAGCTAATGCCGATGTAGTTACAGAACCCTTTATGCAATGAACCAAGAGGTCCTCTCAAAGCCGGACGGGCTTGGTCTCACAAGACTCGAAATGGGAAGGAGTGTAGAAAGCTCTCGAGCTTTCTTCATCTTCCCTTTTCTCGAGCGTAGTCGAGAGATCTATTAGTACCGATTTGGTATTTGATTTACTTTGAGCGGGTGTTTGCTAAGGTTATTATCCCATTTTTTGAATATTTGGGGATTGTCGCCCTTAATTTTTGGTTGACTTCTTACTACCCTGTTAGGCATCTCTACAGTGGTCGATGCAAGGGTGAGTGTATTTAGCTAATGCCGATGTAGTTACAGAACCCTATACTCACTTGTGCTATGAGATTTCTCACATGCGTTCGAAATGGGAAGTAGAGTGGGAAGCTTGATAGCTTCCTTTTTCCCTGTTTGAATTTTACGGATTATCGCTCTTGGTTTTTTGTTAACTTCCAAATTACCCTGTTAGGCATCTCCACGGTGGTCGATGCAAGGGTGGAGTGTCTTTAGACTTTCTCATAGAGCCGACGGGCTTGGTCTCCCATAGCCGACGGGCTTGCTTTTGCTCGAAGCAAGGGTTTGGAGGGAAGCTCGAGAGCTTCCTTTATTTTCCTTAACCCTTTATTGCTTCTTTCCTTTTAAAGAAGATAAATACTCCGCCTAGCATTACTGCTAGTCCTCCGATTGTGAAACCTATCCAAGCTTTTGTACCGAAGGCTGCAGGCAGTTCTACCTTGCGGTTTTCTACTTGCAGATTACCTTGGTCATCTGTTTGTACAAGTTTTTCGTCTACGTATCTAGCTTCATATTCTGTATTGGTTGAATCAATTTCAGTGTATCCATCACCTTTTGAGAATTTGAAGCAGTCGTTTATTTCTACGAAATTATCTTTGATGCCTATCAGACTTGATTTGAAATTCATTTCAATTTCTGGTTTTTCATCTGTGACTTGTGGTGTTACTTCGTAGGTGATTTCTATCTTGCTTGTAGACTTAGTTTCTGCTTTAGGATTAGGCTTGGTTTCTTCTGATTTATCTGTTTCAGAATTTTCTTTAGGTTTTACTAATCCAACATTCAGATAAGTTGTTAAATCAAGTTCTCCGTTATTTAGGCTAGCTGTATAGTTTGGTGCAGCATTTGGAGTAACCTGTTGATTTGCGTAGACTTTTATCTTAAGATTAGCATTAGCTGGAATATCTCCGGCAAATAACATCTTAGCATCCTTATAGGTCAACTCTTGATTACCTGAATTAATTGTCCAAGTATAAGCTAAGGCATTATTAATATTTTCTTTTTTAATACGCAAGTAATTTCCAGCACTCTCTACTTTTGAGTAATAGAAACCATCATCCTTCTGCTCGTAAGACTTACCATCATCTAACAGATATAGTTTGCCGTCTTTGATTTCAAAGGTCTTTACTATTTGGTCTTCTGAAAGTGGCTTTGCAAAGCCTTTTGGAGCTTGTATCTCCTTGACTGCATAGTAGCCTGGTTTGGATAGGTCTAAGAATTCTACCAAGCCAGTTTTATCAGCAGACTCAAATGTATCTTTAACTTTACTAAATCCTTGTGGAACTTTCTCCTCTGGTTCGAGCCAGATTCTTTCGATATTTTCTCCAGAACCTTTTTCGTATAGTGTTAGAATTGATTTTTCGCCATCTTTGTCTCTGCTATATAGTAGGTTGAATTTCGCACCTGCTAGGGATGGTTTTATTCCATCTGAGTCAACTTTAGCATCCACTTTTCTAAACTTGAATGTTAGGTTTTCGATATTGGCTATATCAGTTGTGATTAGGTTGATGTCACGGGCTAGATATTTGTCTTTGTAGGTTGTCATAACTACATTGGTTGTGCCAATGGTGTAGTTTCCTTTTGTTGCATATCTATCTAGGGCTGTCTTGGTATCATTTGTATCAAATGTGACTTTGCCTGTTGTCGTATCGACTGTTCCAACTTCATAGGTTGCCTTGGCTCCTATTCTCGCATCATCTTTGTATGGCATGTCTACTATAAAAATATATTCTCTTTCTTTGTCGGCATCTTTTTGAGTTTGTTCTCCGCTTTGTCCCTGACTTGATCCTACTTGATTATTTTTCTTTTCCTCTCTGTATGGAGGGGTGATCCTTAGGGTCAATTTTGGAGTTTCGCCGTTATTGATTTCGACTGTGTAAGAGCTGTTATCTGGTTCTTTTATAGTATCGCCACTTGCTTGTACCAATCTTACCTTGGTGTTTGTTTGGCTTAATTTTAGGTCAGTGTTTACTGAGTCTAGGATTAGCCTTGCTTTTTCAAGTTCGCTTGGTTTGGCCTTGATGGTTATTTTTTGTCTGAAGGTTTTATTAGCTTCGTCTATTCCTATAATCTCACTGTTGAGGTTTGTTGGAGTTGTATTATCTCCACTATAAGAATTAACTGTTACTGCCTTCATCTCAACATTTGTATCATCAAAGGAGTTTGTCCATTTGACTTTACCATCTTTTGTGACTTCTAATTCCCATTTTTTATCAGATTTAGTGTATCCTTTTGGTGCTCTTTCTTCTGTTAGGGTGTATTTTCCTGCGACAAGATTAGAGAATGTCGCTACTGTTTCATTATCTGTATCTGGTTTTGTTAGGGCAGGGAATGGCTTACTTGGATCAGATGGATCTTTTAGTCCTTCTTCTGGTGTTAGTAAGAATTTGGCACCATTTAGAGGATTTCCTTCTTGGTCAGTTTTTCTTATCTTTATCTCTGCTTTTCTGTAGTTTTCTAGGATTTGTTTATTCTCTTTGATGTTTACAATATTTCCATCCTTATCTACTTCAAAGGTTGAAATAGCATCTTTTGGCAAGTCATATTTTTCCTTATCTGGTAATTTTGTTTCTATGACTTGGTATTTACCAGTTGGTAGTTCTTCCCAAGAGAAGATACCATTGTCATCTGATGTTATTGGATCTCTGTAATTTACCCCATCCTTAATAAGCTGGAATTTAGCTCCCTTTAGAGGATCTCCTATGCCCAAATCTTTTAAGTTTTGAGGATTTTCTTCTGTCTTATCTACTACATTTGAAAGGACACCGCCGTCTACTTTTGCAAATTCAATTTTGTTTTTGAAGTTTACAAGTTTGATTTCCTTGTTGACATTTCCACTTGCTCCTGGGTTAAAGAATTGTGACCAGGTTTCGAAGTTGCCTGTGTAGGTGTTTTCGTAATAGTGTCTTCTATAATATTGATTATAACTATAGACATTGTGATCTTTATAATCTACTCTAGTTTTTAGTGATTTTACATCTTTTCCAGCAAGTTGACCCTTGATTTCTATTACATAGGTGTTTGTATTGTAGCCAGTTTGGGTTAGGTTATCGTTAGGAATGTATATCTTTCTTGTATTACCATTTCCTCTTGGCTCGTACCTATAGAAATCACTTATATAAGTTAGATTTTTCCTAAAGTCCACATCGTAGGAGTCTGGAAGGTCACCATCTTGCCAGCCATTACTATGAGATCCCCAGCCAGATTTCCTGTAAGTTTTTACTGACAAGGAGTTTTGTATTATGTCTTCATCAGCTGTGAATGTAATATTTTTGTTAGTCAAATATTTGTTCCAAGGGTTGTAGTAGACTATAGCTGTGAAGGTCTTGTGGTCTGGGTCTAGCCTTAGCATGTAGGATGAAATATCTGATGTTGGGTTTTGGTAACCATTATATCCAACCTTATCATTTCTTCCTCTGTAGTCTATATTTATAGAGTCTGAATAATGATAATCGCTAGAATTTGTATCAATATTATTTCCTATATCAGCTGTGACTGTGATGTCTTGCTTGTGGTCTACTTTTCTCCTGTTAGGGAAGAGTTGTAGGAACATAGACATGGACTCTGGCTTGTAGTCTTTTACATATTCTGTAAAGGTGTAGGTGATTGATCTTCTGTCATCATTTACTTTTGCCTTGGCAAGGAGTCCTGCTGGGCCTATGATGTTGAAGTATTGGTCACCCTTTTGACCCTTGTCATAGTAATCTTTGTTGATACCATCTAGGTCTACATTGTCGGAGAATTTTATTGTGAAATGATCTCCAGGCTTGATGTCTGCTTTTTCGTCAATCTTGAATTTGAATTTGGCAAAGATTCCCTCGGCCTTGTTTGGATATACAACGGAAGTTCTCTTTGAATCTTCTGTTGATACAAGCTGGTCTTGGGTGCCTTCAAATTTGATTGCTTTTGAGACATCATCTTTTGGTTTTTCTGGTACTTTCCATTCCTTGTCTCCGCCTAGGGCTATTAGTCTCTTCTTGGTGTCTAGGATGTAACCGTCTTTGGTTTTTGTTTCCTTGAGCCAATAGTAGCCGTAAGGTAGGCCGGTGAATTTGATTGTACCATCAGAGCCTGTTGTTTGTTCTCCAACTATAGTTTCATCTGCATCTGTCTTGTGGAGTGTAAACTTAACACCTTCTAATTTACCACCCTTTTCATCTTCCTTGGTTAGGGTAAATTCACCCTTGCCTGGTTTTTGGTTGATGATATGGGTTACGGTTGCCTCACTTGTACCATCTACTTCTTTTTCTATAGTCTTATTATCAACTTTGGTATAGATTAGTACCTTACCATTTACTACTCTGAAGGTTTTGATTGGACCATTTACTTGCATGTATTTTTTGCCCGGCTCATATTCAGGAGTTTCTGGTTCTATGATTCTGTAGTAACCGTCGGTGAGGTCGGTTATTTTGAATTTACCGTCTTCGCCTGAGGTGTAGATTTTTGCAAAGTCTTTTATTGTTACGATTTTATTATCATAATAGAAGTACGTTTTCTTTTCTCCATTAACATATTTTTCTATATAGTAGTCTAATCCATCTCCATTCCTATTTGGTTGAGATTTTATAAACTCATTATCTTTTGTCAATGGATAGTAACCCTTGTTTTCCTTATCTATATCGTCTGGGTCTTGTTTTTCGAGGTAGAATTTGACATCTTTTAATGGTTTTTTGCCACCTTCTGCCTTTTCATCTTCTCCGAATTTTGTAAAGACAACTTCGGTTTTGCTGTTGACGATCTTTAGAGGACCATTATTTGCAGTTGTACTTGGACCTTGTATTACATATCCTTCGTTAGGGTTAAATTCATCTCCAGTTTCAGTCCTATTATACTTTGTATTCTTGGTTCCCTTTAGAACTTTATTATCTGGGCCGATGACTGCCATTAATTTTATTAGTAATTTTTTATCATTATCTTCAACAAATTGAAGTCTATACTTGTTTTTGCTTACAGTATAACCATCTGGTGACTGAACTTCTTCTAGGATGTAGTTCTTTCCTAGCTCTACTCCGTCTACATTTATCCTATAAGATTTATCATCTGATAGGTCTATAGTTTGTTCATAGACTTTTGTATCAGTATTTTTTCCAATATTTGGATCAACCTTAGGGTCTGCGTAGATTTTTATCCTTAGCTTGCCCTTGGTGATATCGGTAAACTCACCCTTGCCATTTACATTCTTCATGAAGCCCTTGGATAGGTAGAAGAAGTATGGTTTTTGCTTGTTGATTATGTGGAAGTATCCATCTTTATCTGTGGTAACTTTAACGCTATTATTTAATATAGCCTCAAAACTTCCAATATTTTTTACTAATTTACCATCCTCAGTTATTTCATAGAATTGTTTCTTCAACCCCTCTTTATCTTCATAGATCTTGATAGCTATCTTTCTATTAATCTTCTCATAGCCATCTGGGGCCTTGGTTTCTAACAGATTGTAGACACCCTTGGCTAGGTCTGTAACTATAAATGTACCATCCGTACTTTCTATTTGGTAAGGTGGGTATTCTGATTGGCCAGATATAGCAGCCTTAACTTTTTCTTGATCTTTTGAATCAATATCGGCTGGATTATCTGTAGTCTTGAGCATGACGAACTTGGTGTCTTTATTTATAGGAGTTGTATTTTCTTTAGATCCTATCTTCTTCCACTTAAGTTCTGTGGTGGTCTTAGTGTTGGTTATCTTGTAAGGATTGGTCTTACCATCTCCTTCGATATTTGAGTTTTCCTTAAATTTATTCTTTATATAGACTTTATTGTAGTAGTCTTCATCGTACTTTTTGAAGTATTCCTCTTCGATATTAAGGTCATTACCTTGTTTGTCTTTGTAGGTACGCCTTATTTGTAGACCATCATCTGTCTTTTCAACTTTAAATATCCACTTAAATTGTTTAGTGTCAGATTGGTAGCCTTCTGGGATTCCTACTTCTTCTAGTTGGTAAATACCTTCACCTAAGTTTTGGAAGTCTACCTTACCTGATGATTGGGAACGACGTAGGGCACTGTACTTACCTGTGGCATTTGATATGGCATCTGGTTTGACTTTTTTGTCTTCTTCTGTTGGCCTTTGTCCACCTACACTTATCAGATTCTTATTTTTATCATACTTATATTCTTTATTATCGTAAGTGAATTTTTCTACATTACCTTTAGGGTCATATTCTGTGACCTTCTTGCCATGAACATATTTTTTAAGTCCTGCACCATCTTTCTCATTGTGGTATTCGTAGGATTTGGATTTCTCATCCATTGAGAATCTTACTTTTGTAAGTCTAAAGTAAGCGTCTTTTAACGGAAGTTTTTCCTTAGTTTTTTTATCAATCTCATTTTTAAGTTTCTGGAAAGAGAAGTTGGTCTTGGAGTAGTTTCTAATCTTGAGGTCTTTTGGTCGTTCAAGTTTAGTTTCCTCATCTAATTCTAAAACAGGTGAATTTTTACCATCTTCACTTTGATCAATAGGTGTGTAGCTTACTGATGCATCGTGGTTTTTGAATACTATCTTAAGCTTGTGAGTCTCATCATCTTGTTTTACCTCAAAGAACCATGGGTCTGGTTTTTCAAATTTGCTTATAGCCCTGGTTTCTTGGAGCTTGTAGTGGCCCACTGGTAGGTATTTAAATTCAAACACAGAGTTGTCGTATGAATAGATTGTCTTTTCATAACCACCCTCAATCTTCTTGCCATTTTCATCAACTTGGGTTAGCTTGAAGTCAGCAGATTCTACTTTGACTTCTTCGCCATCCTTCTTCTTTCCTTCGATTTTTTGGAATTTGAGGCCGATGTAGGACTTGTTGTTGAAGACAATGTCTAAGTTATCGTTGGCATCTTTTTGGAAAAGTGAGCCAGCATTTTCTAGCTTTTTATATCCATTACCATCTTTTTGATAGGCTGTGATTTCTTGCTTCCAAGCACCATTTTCATCTGTGGTGAACTTTATGGCTACGAAGTTGTCTTCTAGCTTGTAGCCTTTGGCTGGCTTGATTTCCTGTAGGATGTAGGTGCCTTGTTCAATGTTTGTGAAGCTAACTCCTGCTGATTTAGATGAAGTATTCTTAGCACCATTTACTTCTGCGTCATATGGTTTTGGTTGAACATGAACAAATGCGTCTGTTTCTTTGCCAGTTTTATCTTTTTGTTTCTCATTGAGATCAATATATTTAGGATTTCCTTTTAGGTCAAATTGTATATTGCCATTTTTATCAAGGTCAGCTTTCTTTAGTGTAAATTCTGCGCCTTCTATATTTTCATAGGAAGCTAAGTCTTTTTTGCTAAAGTTTAGCTCTGTTGTCTTGAGGTAGTTTGTGACTCTGACATCGTCGATGCCCTTATAAGGAGCATCTGGCCTAGCTGGGTCTGACCTGTGGTCATCCTTGATAATTTCTGTGAAATGGTCAAAGACTCGTTTGCCATCTACTGTACCAAAATCTATACCTCTAATCTCTTTATTTAGATAATCTTTTCTGTCTCCATCTGGTATAGCCCAACTTTCATCATTAATATTTCCTGGTAATGTTATATCGAATTTGAAGTTGATTACCATGTAGTCGTAATCAGAAGGTTTTTTGTAGTTTCCAGCTTCATCTTTGCCTATTTCTACCTTGAAATACCACTTCTTGTCTTTACCATTTTCATCTTTTGGAAGTCTGTATGTTCCATTAGGTGTTTTGATTTCTGAAAGCTCATAAAGACCTGGTGATAGTTCTCTGAAGTAGTTATCTCCTGGAAGACCGGTCGCTTCTGATACACCGTCGAATGGCTCTTTACCATAGACTGGGTAGTCTTCCTTATTATCACCTACTGGGATTTTATCTCCCTTTAAGATCTTTACAGCTCTAAATTGGGCACCTGTAAGAACACCCTTGTTCTCATTGACCTTAGTGATTCTTAGAGGGATCCTGAAGCCTGTTTCATCTACGTTGAAGATATCCATGGTGTTACCATTGGCTATGGTTAGCTTGATGGTATCTTGAGCCTTCTGCATCAATTCGCTACTGATCTTGTAGATAGATTGGTTAGGAAGTGCCCAAGCCTTGGCAAGATTATCTTTTCTTGTATAAACAAGTCTATAAGATTTCTTTGAGTCAAGCTTGGTATTAAATGATAGAGTACCTTGGTTTACAGCTTCTATTTCTTCTAAGGCTTTTTCATTACTTTCTTCAAAGAGTTCAAGCTTACCTGGTGATTCATTATCTGGGCCAGCAACATTTCCATCTTTTGAGCCAGAATAGGTGAAATTAACCTCTAGGTTTTTGTCTCCTTGGCTTGGTTCTTCTCCACCGCCTGGTTCTTCGCCACCGCCCGGTTCTTCTGGATCTACAGGTTTAGTTTTCGTACCGTATTCTATAATAGGAGCTTGCGCATCTGTTGTAATTCTTTCTATTACTTGATAGTCATTTTCTTGCTTAACATCGTCTATATATTTGTATTTTCTACGTTCTTCAATTTTTCCTTTCGAGCCGTTAAATACAGTTTTTTCCTCACCTTGATACATCGAAGAATTCTCTCTTCTTATTGGTGTAGTAGGTATTGGGATTTCTTGTATTAGTACAGTTTCTTCCTTGTAGGCTATATTTTGAATTTGCTTATAAGTTACTGTAGGAGCTCTTAATTTGTAGACCAATGTGTTGAAACCATTATTAGGTTTGTAGGTAATTTCATTAAATAGGCTATAAGCTTGTCCTGATTTAAGTTTTGATTTATCTTTTGGTGTAACATTAAACTCAATTATAGCGGTTTGATTCTTTTTTAATCTTGGTTGGCCATAATCAATATCAATAGCATTTTTAGATTCATTATAACTATTATGCCATCTTCCATTATATGGTGCTGGCTCTGTTGGAACCCTATCGGAATGAGTTGAATTTCTTACGAAATCAAAATCATTATTAAAACTAAATTCATAAAATCCTGAAACTCCAGAACCTTGGAGAAGTTTGGTTTTTACTGTAACTTTAAATTCATCATTAGGAAGTTTCTCAACATATGTTGTTACTTCTATCTGTGACGTACCAGAATTTTTACCCATAATTTCATTTGTATAGGTGTTTCCTATTTCAACATCTGATTCACCTGCAGAAACTCTATCATTGATATAATTATCACTTATATCAAGACTTGATTTTTCTTTTCTCACATTTCGATTAGATGCTGGTTGCATTAGTCTATTAAATTGTAGTGGTTCTGATATATCAAGACCTGCCATTCTGAATCTTGGGCTCATTGATGGGTCTTGTATTATGCTTCTGGCTTGGAGGCCTTGGCCGGAGAAGGCTGGGTCATCTATATTTTCTGACCTAATTGTTCTTCCGTTATCTTCTACTTTTACATACCATTTTTGGGTTGTTCTTTCGTAACCTGCTGGGCCCCTGAATTCTTCTAAGACATAGTAGCCTGGTTTTAAGTTATCGAAGGTTACTATACCTTGATTGGCTGGAAGAGAATTTGGGTCTTCGCCGATTCTTATCCTATTACCTTTGCCATCTATAGCAAATTCTTTATATTCGTTTTCGCCTACTTGGAATTTTTTAGATCCTGCTATGCCCATAGCAGCGTAAGCGTTAGGATCATTTACTTTTAGTTTTTCGGCATCTTCTTTGGTTAGGTAAAGAATGATTGGCACACCTGGGGTTACCTTTTGGATGTATTCTTTAGCGTAGCCTGCTGGGTTCTTCTCTATTTCAAATTTTTTATTTGCTGTATAGAGCCTGAAGTAGGCACGTCTTAGACCGACAATCTTAGGATTTTCTTTGCCTATTGTTACAAGCTTACCATTTTTATCTATATAAGAGATGGCATTACCTGTCTTTTTGATTGTGAATGATCCTAGTTGCTCGCCTTTTTTGAAGTCGATGACTCCCTTAAAGATAGCATGTTCACCAAATTCTGTGTTGGCGTTAGGATCTCTTACTATTACCTTCATCTGGCCGACGTTGGCTACAGCTTCTGCCTCTACCTTTAGGAGGATGTCGTTGGCTTTTTCGTAGCCAGCTGGAGGGTTGGTTTCTCTTAGGATGTAGTATTTACCAAATTCTAGGTCGTTTAGGTGGAAGAGGCCTTGATCATCTTGGATAATACCAGTTTTGATTGGCTTGATATTTCCATGCTCATCCTTATCTCCAATTATTGCTCCGTAGAAGTCTGAGCTATAGAGATCAAAACTTACAGGCTCGTCGTTTTCACCTTTAAGCTTTCGCTTAACTTCGTCTTTTTTAACTATAGGTTTGCTGTCTTTATCTTTGATGACATTACCTTCTGAATCTTTTTCGAGCTCGCCTAGATATTTCTTAAAGTCTATACTTATCTTTCTAGCTTTATTTTCGATTTCATAGATAGATTCGGTTTTTGGATTAAAGACTTCTTCCTTTTCCTTGTCGCCATCTTTTGTTATTTTGATGACTTTAGTGCTTAGCTTGCCTTCTTTATCTTCACGCACTTCTACTCTCCAATAGGCATCTGTTACTTGATATCCATAAGGAGCTTGGATTTCTGTTAGCTTGTAATCACCTACAATTAGGTTTTTAAAGAGGAAGTAGCCCTTGTCAGATGATGTGTTTGATGCACGATCTTCTGTAGTACCATCTTTTAGAGCATCTGATGTAACATCCTTTAGGTAGGTGGATCCGTCTTTGGTCCAGAGGGATTCTAGTCTAAATCTAGCATCTGTTAGACCAATCTTTTCTGTTTCGCCAGCATTTAGAGGCTCTCTGATTTTTCTAAATTCAATCTCTGTTTCTTTTGGCTTGTTTCTGATTATAGTTTTGTTATTTTCAGTTTCTATTTGGTCTTTATTGCCAACAAAGCTAACTATAACAGTGTCCTTATTTTTATCATCTTTACCCTTTACTCCTTGTAGGAGGTAGAGTGGAGCTTTTTGGTAGCCGGTTGGGACTTTAGTTTCTTCTAGGACAAAGTAGCCTACTGGGATTTGTTCAAATTTGAAGTCTCCGCCATCTCCAGCAGATGTTTGGTCGTATTTATTGCTATCAAAGTCCTCATCTGTTAGAGAATTGATATCCTTCTTAGCTTTATCTAAGCTAGTATCTTTTAGCTTTCTTAGTCTAAATTCTGCTCCTCTTAGCCTGATGAATTTGTTTTTCTTGGTAAATTCTAGGCTACCGAGGTTGTCATCGATATTTTTAATCTTGACTTTTATATTATTTCCATCAAGCTCGACTAATTTTTGGTGGTCAACTGTTTCTGGAATATTATCTCCAAGTGCCACTTTAGTTTTAAAGCCGTCATTGACATGAATATAGTCTAGTTTCTTAGCCCTATATGGACCATCATCTTTGTTGATTTCTTCCCTTATAACTTCGATGTCAAAGTCTTCGATTGTTTGATAACCATCTGGGGTTTTAATTTCTTGGACCTTGTATTTACCTGGTCTTAGATAAAGCTTGTGAGTATTTTCATCATCTGTTGATGTCCATGTTTTATTCTCACCTGTGTCGATATTGGTAAATCTGAATTTGGCATCTTTTAGCTTGGTGCCATCTTGCTTATATTTATCAATCTCGATTGGAGCCATTACACGACCTGCGATTAGCTCTTGGTATTTGCCTTCGTCGGTGTGGGAGTAGAATACTAATTTTACAGAATCTGCCTTGTCCGGATTCCAATCATTGCCTTCTCTATAAGAAGCTATGACCTTATTATAAAGTTCTACTGCCATGTCGTGTTGGGTAGATTGGACTGGTGGGTAGTTTGCGATTCTGGTTTCGTTGTCTTTTAATTTTCTTGGAGCACCTGGCTCGTTGTTAATTTTTCTACTAATATCTTTACCATCAAAGGAATCATCCCAACCTGTTTTTGGGTAGGCTTGACGAGTACCTTGAAGGGTGTGGTCTACCTTCCATTCATCGACGTTGTAGGATGATGGGGCTTGGAAGTAATCTTGTTCTAGAGATTTACCATCTGTGAAGTGGTGGATTACCCTTTGGTACATAGATGATTCGATGAGCCTGTGCATCTCTTTACCACCATGTTTTTTTGAGTAATCTTTTTTAACTTCCTCACCATAGAAGTAAATCTTTTTTATTAATTCTTCCATAGCTTGGCCTTCAGACATGCCGCCGTGGTTTAGGAAGACTCCATCGTATTTGGCACCATTTAAATATTTTTTTAATTCGTAGTCTCCAGATTTTTTGTCAATTGATTCGTTTAGTCTAGATATTAAGAAGTCGCCAGGAACATCTTCGTGCTTATCTAAGATGACGCTATTGCTTCCAGTGTACACTGGGGCTTTAATACGGTCGTTGAAACATGATACCATATCGAAGTTCTTATCTATACGCATGATTGGATAAGGATCTTCGGTGTATGCTAGGTAGCCATTAGCTATGGCCTGGTCAGATACTTTTTGGGTGAAAAGATTTACCATTCCACCTTCTGTATCATAGACCTCGTCTATGTTGAATTTCTTCTTATCTTTTAGGTCTGCCCTAAAGTTGTAGGCGTCATTTCTTTGACCCTTTTCATTTTCGTATTCGTAGGATACTAGGGTGCCTGGATAATATTGGCCATTTGATAGGACAACATCACCTGCTTGGGAGGTCCTTCTATAGCCGCCATCTTTTCTAGGTACGAAGTAGATCTTGTCTGCTTTTATTTTTTGATTTTTTATACCATTGTTTAGGTCAAATGTAGGATAGTCTAGGGCTGGGTCTTGGTTTTCACCACGTCTAATAAGGTCTAGGGCGTACCAGTCAGCTCTCTTATCTGACTTTCTATCTGCTACTATGGTTCTGGTGTTGTCATAGTAGAATCTCTCATTGGTAAACTTATCTCTTAGGCCGTTAAAGGTTGCAGGTATCATTGTTTCTACTAAGTTGAATGGTACTTCTGCAAATCTTTTTGCCTCTTTTACACCTTTTAGCCATTTGATTGGGCTAGGAATTTTGTCGAATTTATCCTTGTATTCTTGTAATAAATTATCTATATAGTTCTTATCAGGGTTTATCCTAAAACCAATTGAGTAGGTTTCGTGGACTTGGTCTGGGTCAATTTTTCCTCTAACTTTGATGTATAGTTTATCTCCAAGTTCTGATTTTTTAATATCAGAATCTTGGGTTAGGATTTCTCCCAACCTTGATGATGATTTAAAATTACTTGTATCATCAACGCTTATAGGACTTGTTGAAGCTTTGAAGGAGAATTCCTTGATACCTTGGTTAGCTGAACCAAAGACTGTAAGGTGGAGCTTATCAAAGTCGAGAGTTTCTTTTGAATTTATTAAATCTTTTGTATCTACTTCGATGTCCCAATCCACATAAGCTCCATCCAACTTTGGATCTATCATAGATTTTATCTCATTATTATTTTTATCCCTAAGCTTTTGAGAGGTTGTCTTCCAATTTAGCTGGTAAGGGTAGGTTCCTGATTGGGTCTCGCCTTCATCTTCTACAATGTATGAACTTTGAACTGGGCTGTCTGTGTCTTTATATACAGTTATTGGATATAGATTTTGGACTGGGTTATTTTTTGGTGCTACTTTGATATTAAGGGTGATTGGGTTTTGGTAACCAATTGCATCTTTATCAAAGGCTAGGTTTTGATCTATGTCTAACTTTATTGGTTCTGTAACCCTTCTTATATAGGTGTATCTGATAACATTATCATTGCCTACTCTTAACATTTGGGCAGTTGCCACTAGTCCAAGTTTAGGATGGTAAAGATCGTTTAGAGGTTGACCTATGTGTGCTTTTAGGTATGGACCTAGGTTAACATCAAAGTACCAACCAGATGGGATTGGCCAAGCTGAGCTTGCCTTCACATTCATCTCTGTCTTGAGGTTAAACTGTTTATCATCCCATGAATGAGAAGCTATTAGGTTTAGTGGCCTAAAGTTTTCTTTTCTATCCTTTTCTACAAGAGCGTTAATGGCGTCGTTATTAGCTGTCATTAGCTTTTCTTGGTCTTCTCTTGTTAAATTATATTTTTCTTCAAAAGAAGATAGGAGGGCTTGGATTTCTTCTATGCCCTTTGACTTATCGGCTAGGGCTTCTTTTAATTCCTTGTCGGCCTTTTCTAAATCGCTAGCTTCCTTTTCTTTATTTTCATTTTCAGGAGTCTCGGTTTCTGCTGAATAAACAAATTTGATTATTTCATCTATGTTTATATTGGCTGACTTGTAGGTCTCCTTATTTAGGCCAGCTATTAGATCTCCTATGATTTCTCTAAGGTCAGCTTCAGTTAGCTTATCTCTTTGAGATAGGGCCTTGGTATAGTTTAGAAGGTCTTCCCAAGTGATTTGGTCCTTGTCGTAGGCATCAAGCCTGGCTGTGATTTCATCTATGCTAGTTTTGATTTCTTCTGTAAGCCTAGATTCTTCTTTTAGCTTAGCTTCTAGGCTGTCCCTATTTAGGGCTAGGCCTGATATCTTTTCTTCAGGTTCTTCCTTCTTAGGGTCTTCTTTATTTTCTTCTTTTTTTGCTTCAGGAGATTTTTCTTCAGGCTTTACTTCCTTTTCTGGAGCCTTTTCCTCTGGTTTTGGCTCAGTTTCTTCTGGAGCTTTGTTTTCTGGATTTGCCTGACCCTCTTCTTGAGGCTTTTCTTCTGGATTTGCCTTATTTTCTTCTGTGGCCTGGTCAGCTTGCTTGTCTTCTGGACTTTCTTCTTGTGGCTGGTCTCCTTTTTGGGCCTCCGGCGCTGGGTCTTCTTCGCCCTCTTTCTTTTCTTCTTCGCTTCCTTCTATATATATAGGGTTTTTGATTTCCCTATTGTTTAGCTTGTAGGCTTTGACATTTGTATTTTTCTTGTCTACTTTTGTTGTTAGACTTAGCTTAGCAAGATAAGCTCTTGGAATTTCGAATTTGATTTTTCCTGCAAAATCTATTTCTTGGCTAAATTCCTTATTGATTACAAAACCATTTGGGCTTGGCTTATAATAGTCTAGTCTGATTTTTGTTTCGTCTGTGATTTGATTTGCATCAGGTTTTAGGTCGTAGTCTATCTCTTTGACATCGTCTGTGTCATTGGCTATAAAGTCTGTCCAATCTAGATAGTCATTTTTGGCAAGGATTCCTCCTAGGATTCCACCTTGTCTATATGTAGCCTCTAAGTTTCTAGCATCATTTTCTACCAATTTTATGGTATTGATTGCTATACCGCTTTCTAGGTCTTCTTCTTCCTTGGCCTTTAGCTTGTAGGCGATGACTTCTTCTGTATCTTCTGCTAGGCCTAGAGCTAGGTCATAAGTTCTGCCGTCTTTGGCTTTTCTGATGTCTGCGTTTATATTGTAGATTATTTCATCGTGGGCCTTATTTTTTAGTATTAGGCTATTAAGGTCATTATCAGATGTATCAGCTGCAAGATCACGCTCTTCATCTGCATCTATGACGCTTGCAGAAACTAATCTTAGGGAATTGATATTTGGCATTGCTACTAGGGATAGGCTAAAGTCCTTGTCTTCTCCCTCAGCCAGAGGATTTTTCCTCTTTAGCCTTATTGTATAGTCAATCTTTGTTAGGGATTCATCGAGAGTGGCCCTGATATCTATTAGGTAAGAGCTCGTTTCTACTTGCTTGGATAAATCTATTTCTGCCGGTTTGATTTCCTCTGTGGTCTCATTTTGTGCAAGGCCCATTATTGATGAGTCCTCTTCGTAGGTTTCTGGTCCTGGCTCGCTTGCAAATACGTTTGTCGGAATGGACATGGACGTGGCAATAATTAAGGCAAAGACCTTTCTTGTTAATAGGCTTAATCTTGCTTTCATATAGACCTCCTTTCTTTGTCTAAATTTCTTTCCTGCTGTATATTTATTTTTTTCTGGTAAGTAAATTTTAGCATTTGGAATCCTTTTTTGATAAATATTTTTTTAGAAATATTTTTGCAATTAATTTTAGGGGCAAGTCCCCTAGTATCTATATATCTATGATATAATATTTTTTCATTTTTGGCAATAGGCTAGGAGTGTAAAGGATAACGCTTTTACATGCTAATAAAAATCGATTTTATGTATAATGTGGGAGGTAATATTTATAAAATTAAGGAATTTATCAAATGTTTTTTAGAAATATTGGGATTTTGGGAGGGAAATTTGCAATTAATTCTAAGTTTATTTACTTATATTTATAAAACTGATAATATTTATAAAAAGATTCCGCTCTTTGTGATTTGTAAAAGATTGTGATATTTCAAATTATGGATTCTATGGGAAGATTTAGAAATGAACTTGGAATTTATAATTATAAAAAAGGGCTGAAACTTTTTTCAGTCTCGCCCTTTTTTGTGAATTATTTTGTTTTGGATTTTTTATTTAGGTTTTCTAGGAATCTTGCAAAAATTGGATATGAGTTTTTGATTTCACCTTTTGACTCAGATCCACCTTTTTCTTCCTTCTTATCTTTAGTAGCAGTTTCTTTACCGATTGTTACTGTATCTACCTTTTTGACAGCGTCTTTGACCTTTTTGTCTAGGTTTTTGCTGAAGTCTTTGACTTCTTTGTTGTCATAGTGACTTGTGAGGTCTTTTATTTCTGTCATTGAAGGAAGTTTGGTTATATTTAGTCTTGCGTGAGTTTTTTTGCCCTTGGTGATTGATATTAGGTCGTTGCCTTCTAGGTTGAAGCTATCTTTCTTATCTGGTGTGTATTCACCAAGTTCAACTAGCTTATTTTCTGCTTTGGTTGATGCATTTTTAGCATCTTCGACTAGAGCTTTTATCTTTTTGTATTCTTCTTGAGCTCTTGCCTTGTCGTCTTTTTCAAGCTCTGCAAGCTTATCTAGTTCATAGTTTAGTAGGGCTTGTTCTATCAATCCTCTTATGATTTCATCTTGCTTGTTTAGTTGGTCGGCAAGTTGATCTGCTTCTTGTTGACTTAAGTTTTGGTCAGCTTCTACTACTGATTTACCATTTGTTGCTACCATGCCTTCTAGGGTTTTGGTGGCTGTTTGTAGGTTTTTGACTATGTCTTCTTTGCTTGCTGATTGATCTGCTGTTCTTGCCACTTTGCCTGCCATGAGGTCGCCTAGAGATTGTGGACCTGATGAAGCTGATTTATCAGTAGCTTTATTTGCTGCATCTTTTTTGACTTCGTCTGATGCTACTAGAGCGCCCTTTTCTCTGATGTCAATTCTGGCTAATGATTGGCCTTTGACTATGATATCTTCTGGCTTGTCATATTCTTCTTTGCTTATTTCCTTGGTGACAGGGTCTATATATGTTAGGGTAAATGTGTATTTACTATATTCAGCATAAGAAAAATTAAAGTAGCCTGTTATTTTTCTATCGCCTATGTTGTCATTTTCTATATATTGAGAGAATGGAAGATGATCAAATGGGTTGATTAGGGATAGGTTTTCGTCATTGTCTGTTTCTGCGAAGGTCTTATCGGCTGTTTTTGTTAGGTAGGTTTCTAGTTTGCCTATTTGTCTTTTGCCATCTTTAACTACTAGGTAGTAGACTGTGTAGTCGCCTGGTTCATCATCCTCATTTATTTTGATTTGGCCGGTGACTTGTGCATTTCTAGCAAATTTAAGGTCTACCTTTATGCCTTTGATTTCGTCATTTTCAAATTCTTCTACTTTGTTATCATCAGCTAGGCTAGCTTTTTCGTCTAGGACTGTATTTACTAGGGATAGGTCTTTGACTTGGCTATTTTTGAGGGCAAAGAAGTAGACTTGGTACTCTTCGTCTAGGCCTTTTTCTTCTAGGGCTAGGCTGAAAGATAGGGTGTAGGCATTATTTTGGTCGTCAATTTTTACTCCTTTTAGCTTATCTTTTACTACACTTGGTTTGATATAAGCTTGGCTTATGTAGTTAGTGTTTTTAACATTTGTTTCTGATGATGGTGCTTGCGCATGTGATGGTGCTGGCACTGGTGCTGGCGCTTGTGATGGTGTTGGTGCTGGTTCAGGTTTAGATACGCTAAGCATATTTTCTTTTGGTGAAGTTTGAACTTCGTTAGCATTTATTGTGCTTCTAATAATCTCTGATTGTTTGATTAGAGCTTCCATTAATGATGGCTTATCTTTTGAGCTGTTATTTTCTGTGCTTTCTGATGTATTTCCTGTGCTTGGTGCGGCTTCTTCGCTTCCACCAATGGCAGTTATTTTGCCCATGGTACTATCTTTAGCTTCCGATGCTTTTATATTTGTAGGCAAAGCTAAGACTAGCGCTAAGCTTAGTAGGCCTAGTTTGATAGGTGTTTTGCTGTTTTTCATAAATTCCTCCATATTACTTACATTTTATCACAAAGGCTTGAAATATACAATCTACTTTTTATATTAATTTATAAATAATGACAAAATATAAAAATTTTTATTTGGATGATTGTGGATTTTTGGATTTGGGATTTTTGGTGGGTGGTGGGAAGTTTTTATAAACTTCCTTAATTTTACCTTTTTGATTCTTTGGGATTGTTGTTCTTAGTTTTTTGTTGACTTCTTAGCATTTCTAATAGGCATGTCTCTCGGAGCCGACGGGCTTGGTCTCCATGAGCCGACGGGCTTTCCAATACGGTCGATGCAAGGGTGGTGTTGGAAGCTTCTTAAGCTTCCTTTCTCGACTTCGCTCGAGATAAAGTCTGCAAAGGGTGTTGTATTTGGCTAATACCGATGTAGTTACAGAACCCTTTATATACTCGTGCTATGAGATTTCTCACATACGTTCGAAAAGGGAGGTAAGGAAGGAAGCTCGTGAGCTTCCTTTCTCGCTTCGCTCGACCACTCCGTGGGGCTCCTCTATGCGCCGGGGGGGCTTTAGAGCTGCACTCGACCATTTCATGGAGAGTCCTCCCAGAGCCGGACAGGCTAGCTTCGAGCTTTTCGAGAGATCTATTAGTTCTGCTTGGGTGCATATTTTATTATAATTGACTATTAGCTTTTCTATTACATAGCTTAGAAATTTATCCTTCTTGTTTTTCCCCTTTTACTGCCTTTGCTACATTTGCTGCTACACCTTCTTCGAAGGCGCCTGGGATTATGTAGTCTTCGCTTAGTTTATCTTCTGGGACCATGGCTGCTAGGGCTTTGGCTGCGGCTAGTTTCATGGCATCTGTGATTTGGCTGGCTTTTGCGTCTAGGGCTCCTCTGAAGATGCCTGGGAATGCTAGGACGTTGTTGATTTGGTTTGGATAGTCGGACCTGCCTGTGGCTACTACTCTGGCTCCTGCTTTTTTAGCTATGTCGTAGTCTATTTCTGGAACTGGGTTGGCCATGGCGAAGACTATTGGGTCGTGGTTCATATTTTCTATGTCCTTGGCATCTAAGAGATTTGGGGCTGACACTCCTATGAAGACATCGGATTTTTTAATTGCTCCTTTTAGGCTTCCTTTGAAGTCTTCTTCATTTGTTATTTCTGCTATTTGCCTTTTGACTGGGTTTTCACTTTCTAGGTGGTCTTTGTTGATGGTGCCTTTTGAGTCGCATACTATGATGTGTTTTACTCCTAAATCCATGAGGAGTTTGGTGATTGAGTAGCCTGCTGCGCCTGCTCCTGATACTAGGACTTTGATTTGGTCGATCTTTTTATCTACTAGTTTTAGGGCATTTATTAGGGCTGCTGCTGTGACTATGGCTGTGCCGTGTTGGTCATCGTGAAAGACTGGTATATCAAGGATTTCCTTGAGTTTATTTTCTATATAGACACATCTTGGTGATGAGATGTCTTCGAGGTTGATTCCTCCAAAGCCTGGGGCTATGTTTTTGACTGTTTCTATGATTTCATCAGGATCTTGGGTGTCTAGGACTATTGGTACTGCGTTTACATCTCCAAATTCTTTGAAGAGGACTGCCTTGCCTTCCATGACTGGGAGGGCTGCTTTTGGGCCGATATTGCCAAGTCCTAGGACTGCTGACCCGTCTGATACTACTGCTATGGTGTTGGCCTTTGATGTATAAATATAGGCATCATCTTCATTTCCCGCTATTTTTCTGCATGGTTCTGCTACACCTGGTGTGTAGGCATAGGTCAAATCTTCTGCATTTTCTACCCTTGCCTTTACTTCTGTGGCAACCTTTCCTTGCCAAGCCTTGTGTTTTTCTAATGCTTTTTCATATACGTCCATGATTTTTTCCTTTCTTAGCATAAGTATTTCATTATTCTCTTACTTAGATTATAACACAAGACTTGCACTTGTAAATATTTAATTATTATTTACATATAGATGGGTTTGTGTTAAAATTTTAGTATAATAATTTACGAGGTGAAAAATATGAAATTAGGAATAATTGGATCAGGTGCTGTTGGTTTTGCAGTTGGTTATACTGCTGCAAGACTTGGAATCGTGTCTGATATTAAATTTAATGATAAAAAAGAAGGCCTTGCCAAGGCCCAAGCTATGGATATAGAGGATGCTTCAAGCTTTTATCCTCATTATGTAAAGATGAGCTCAGGCTCCTACAGGGATATGGCCGACAGGGATATAATCGTCCTTGCAACAGGCACTCTTGATGGAATCAAGGACAGGCTTGAGGAATATGTCATGTATAAGGACCAGGTAGAAGCCTATGTCAAAGAAGTAGTCGATGCTGGCTTTGATGGGATATTTATTGTCGTGTCAAATCCATGCGATTTGATGGCAGATCTTGTCTATAGGGTCAGTGGTTTTGCGAAAGAAAGAGTAATTGGTTCTGGTACAGCCCTCGACACCGCAAGACTTAACACAACACTTGCCAAGCTTTTAGATATAGACCCAAAAAATGTAAGGGGTGTTACCCTTGGAGAACACGGAGAAAGCCAATTTACAGCTTGGTCTAGGGTTGCTATAGGCAATATGAGCCTTGATGAATACCTAAAGGCCAATCCATGTGAATTCTCAAGAGATGAGGTAGAAAACCTAGTCCGTGAGAGGGCTTGGAGGGTAATTGACGGCAAGGGCCACACCCAATGCGGCATAGGATCTACAGTTTGTTCGATAATAGATGCCATAGTCAATGATAAAAAGGAGACAATCCTTGTAGCAAGCCTACTAGAAGGCCAATATGGGATAAAGGACATCTACCTATCCACCCCATGCGTGATAGGAAAAAATGGAGTTGAAAAGGTCCTAGAGCTAGAATTAAACGATGAAGAAATAAAAAGAATTAGACATTCTGAAGAAGTTCTAAAAGCAAATAGGGAAAAATATAAATAGACAAAAGACCAGCTTGATTGCTGGTCTTTGTTTATGTATGCATGATGTAATTTTCAAGTATATCTTGTTTCTGAATCTATATTAATATGAACATTTCCTTATCTCAAGCAGCCTTTCGAGCTTCGCTGCGAAGTGCTCCGCACGGGTACTCCCAGAGCCGGACTTTTCTCTCTCGCTTCGCTGCGAGGTGCTCCGCACGGGCCCTCCATGAGCCGGGCAGGCTTGTTTCTTGTCTCGAGCTTGTCGAGAGACCTATTAGTACTGCTTAGCTACATATTTCACCATGAGCAAATGTTAACTATATTTATTATTATAATATTTTGAAAATATGTGGATTTTTGCTCTTAGTTTGTTGTTGACTTCTTACAGTACTTTTAGGCTTCTCCCCGTAGGTCGAAGCAAGGGAAGCTGTAGTATAAAGCTTATAACGATGTAATTACAAAACCCTCTATACACAGAACCATGAGGTCCTCTTAGAGCCGGACGGGCTTGCCCTCGCAAAGCTCGAAAAGGGTACTTGGTGTTTAAGTTTTCTTTATTTATAGACTTATCTGTTAGATATAAGGGCTTATATCTTTGAGCCGAATGGGCTTGTCTCCTAGAGGCGACGGAATTTCGAGCTTCGCTGCGAACCGCTCCTCGGGGGTCCTCCCAGAGCCGGGCTTTTCTCTCTCGCTTCGCTGCGAGGTGCTCCGCACGGGCCCTCCATGAGCCGGGCAGGCTTGTTTCTTGTCTCGAGCTTGTCGAGAGACCTATTAGTACTGCTTAGCTACATATTTCACCATGAGCAAATGTTAACTATATTTATTATTATAATATTTTGAAAATATGTGGATTTTTGCTCTTAGTTTGTTGTTGACTTCTTACAGTACTTTTAGGCTTCTCCCCGTAGGTCGAAGCAAGGGAAGCTGTAGTATAAAGCTTATAACGATGTAATTACAAAACCCTCTATACACAGAACCATGAGATTTCTCACATACGTTCGAAAAGGGAGGTAAGGATGGAAGTTCATGAGCTTCCTTCTTATCTCGCTTCGCTCGACTTCGCTCGAGATAAACTCCACAAGGGAAAGATTGGTCGATTCTAGGAAATTAGCAATAGGCTTTTTTATTCATTTCCATCGCTGTTTACTATCATGTATTGGCCATTTATATTTTCTATTTTTGAATTGGTTGGGGTTCCTAAAAAGCTTGTTGGGGCTTGTGGTCTGTTTTTGACTTCGTCTATGGTTCTTGATTTTGATATTTCTTCATCGCTTTTTAGGAAGTAGTCATAGATTACGAAATCGCCTAGGTTTTCTATGTGGCCTTGGTCAAATTTTATTACTGGGTCATCCCAAGTTGTGTCGATGTGGTACCAGCTGCCTAGGATTTTGACCATGTTCCACATGTGGTCTTCGCCGTTTCTTTTTGACTTGCCGGTTAGAATCATGGTTTCTAGGCCTAGGTCTCTTGCCATTAGGTCAAAGAGGGTGGCGTAGGCGTTGCAGACTCCTCCGTTGCCATACAGAATTGAGGCTGGGTGGTAGATTGAGTATCCACCTGATTTTCCTTCTTTGTCGCCTAGGTTGTAGTAGTTTTTCTTTACTATATAGTTGTGGATAGCTAAAACCTTGCCATATTCTGTCATTGTCGGGTCTATGTTTGCATTTATCCAGGCTTTGACGTCGTTTCTAAGCCTATATTCTAGGGCTAGATCTCCCCTGTAGGTCACATCGAAGCTTGCCTTTTCTATGTAGGTCTTGCCTTCTGTTGACTTGCTTGGGTTGAAGCTGGTGTCGATTTTGCATGAGCCATATTGGCCATAGAAGAAATATTGGTTTTCTCTTGCTACTTCTAAAAACATTTCTGATATGGCCTTATTTGATGAGTAGGCCTTGATTTCTATGGTGAAGTAGGAGTTTCTATTGTTGAGATTGGCCCTTATTTGGTCTTTTATTCTCTTTTTGTTTCTAAAGCGGTCTTGAAGATCTACTAGTTTTTTGAGATTGTCTTCACTTTTGACTATTAAGGCTTTTAGCTGGTCTATGGTTGCTTTTTTTGATTTTCCTTCATTTTCTTTGACATAGGACTTGGCTAGGTCGATGGTGGTTTGGTATTTGCTAGCGTCTATGTTTAAGATAGCTTCTTCTAGGCTTGCTGCCTGGGCCTGGTTTACACCAAGTCCTAAAGCCAAGACTAGGGCAAGTAATATTGTTTTAATTTTTTTCATTTTTTCCTCATATCAAAAGAGCTGCTTTTAGCAGCCCCTTTTTACATTTTTTGTAGAAGTGCCTGAGCTTGTTTTACTAGTTTGTCTGATTTTGCTATTAGTGCTTCAAGTTCAGTTCTTACATTTGCTACTGTGTTTGGATAATTTTGGATTAGGTATTTTGCCGCTTGTGATGTGTTTTGGTTTTTTTCTACTGCTTTTTGTAGGTTGACCTTGGCTAGTTTCTTTTTAACATCACGGACAATGTTTGACCTAGCTTGGTTGATGTTTGATGTAGCAGCTGCTAGTTCTTCGATGCTTGCGCTATCGCCCTTAGCTAGGACTGCTGCACCATCTGCTACGGCCTTTTCATATTTTGCCTTGGTATCTTCTGATGCGTAGGAAACATAGGCTTCACTGCTTACTACATTGGCCCTATCTGTTACAGCATAGTTTAGCTGTTCTTTCTGGGTTTTGTATTTTTCTTGGTCTGTTGCTTCTGCTGCATAGGCTTTAGAATCTATGCCTGTAAGTGTACCAGCACCAAAACTTAGACCTAGGGCAAATATTCCTATTGCTATTTTTTTGATAATTTTCATCTGTCTTATCCCTCAATTCCTTTGAGTTTTTTGAGTAATTTTTCAGCTTCTTCTACCTGTTCTTTAGATACTTTGATTAATTTTTCTAGTTCAGGTTTTACTGATTTTACTGTTTGTGGGAATTTGTTTATTAATAGCTCTGCAGCATTTCTTGTTCTTAGGTTTCTTTCTATGGCTTCTTCTAGCTTTTCTATAGATTTTTCTAGCTTTGCATCTGTATTTTTAACTTTTACTAGGGCATCTACTGCTGCTTTTAAGCTATTCCTTAACTCTTTGTATTCTTCTGCTGTTTTGAAGCTTGAAGAATCATTCATGCTTGTTTCAGCTAATCTTAGAGCTGATAGGAAGGAATCAAAGGATGCCTTTGTATAAGAATCTTTTTTATCTTTTAGCTTAGCTGCTTCTTGAATTTCTGCCTTTAGGGCTAGTCTTTCTTCTAGTGGAGCGTAAGTTTTTTGTATTGCTTCTCTAGCTGCCTTTAGGTTATTTACACGTCTTTCTACTTCGCTATTTGCGAGTCTTGCTTCGTCTAGGAGGTAGTATTCACGTGCACTGTTGTAGGCTGCTATATATTGTTTTTTAAGTTTTTCATCAGCAAATCTATAAGCATCTTTTTTGATGAAGTTAACATCATCTTCTACTAGTTTGTTTAATTGGTCTAGGGATGATTTTTGGCCATTTAATTCTTTGCTTGCCTTATTTAGGAAGTATGTTTTATTTACTACATCTTCTCTTAGGCTTGCTGAATCAGATTTGGCTGGCAACTTATTTAAAAGTGCGCTTGCATCAGCAAGTCTACTGTCAAAGTTTTGCTTATAGTAGATTTCTGCGTTGATATATTTAAAGTTAAGTTTGATTGAGTTTGCATCTTCGATTGCTTTTTTCAAATCTTTTAATGCATTTTCATATTTTTGGCTTTCGCTTATAGTTGTTACTTCGCTTGCTTGAGCTTCTTTGAAGCTTGGAGCTAGGGCTGCTGATCCTAGGGCTAGGGCTAGCATAACTTTTGCAAATTTATTTGTTTTCATATTATTTCCTTTCTTAATTTTTGATATCTAAGAAATATATTCTATCTTCTTTATAATATACCCTTTTTAAGGCTTTTTAAAAATTTTTACAAAAAGTCAAGGCTATCTTTTTTATCCTCTAAAAACTAATCTTAAAGGTCTTTTGAAGCAAAAAGGCCGCTGCAAGCTAAATTCCCCTTTGTGAAATCTTTCTAGCCCTTAGAGTGCAAGGGCAATTAGCCCCTGACTCTCCCAGAGCTTTTGAGGATTATTTATAGTTTGCAACAGCCTATTATCTTACATTGATTCTAATAGTTCATTTGCCTTATCAATTTGTTCTTGAGATTGTTGTAGAAGTTCTTCTAGGTCTTCTCTTATTCCTGTGATTGTTTCAGGAGTTTGTTCTATTAGTAATTCTGCAGCTCTAGCTGTTACTCTTGTCTTGAATACTGCATCTTCTAATTTTTCTTTGGCTGATTTACCTTCGTCAGTAATAGCTTCTTCTTCACCTTCTTTGGCTTCTTCGCTTTCTTCGCCATCTTTAGTTTCTTTGTCAGCTTCTTTTTCATCAGCTGCTTTTTCTTCGCCTTCAGCTTCTGTAGTTTGGTCAGCTTTGTTTTCTGCTGATTCTTCTACTTTTGTATCAGCTGGTTCAGCTTCTTTTTTGTTTCCTGATAGGCTATCACAAGCTGTAAGTGTTGCAGCAGCTAATAGGATAGCAATTATCTTTTTGTTGTTTAATTTCATTACAATCTTCCTTTCATTGACTCTTTGTCATTTTTATACAAGAATTATACCCTTTTTTTCAATTAATTATAAATTAGGAGCAAATCCTTTGGCCCTAAAATCCTTATGGATTCTTATTTCATCCTAGCTAGGAGAGCTTTGGCCTTTGTTAGGTTTGCTTTTTGGATTTCTATAAGTTTATCAAGGTCACTTCTAACGTTTTTGATTGTGCTTGGATAGTTCTTTTTGAGATATTCTGCAGCTTGGATGGTTTTTTCTGCATTTGCTACAGCCTTTTCAAGCATTGGTTTTTGGCCCTTATTTTTGATAGCTTCAATATCTAAGATATCCTTTTTTATAGAGTCAATCTCTGCTTTTTTCTCATATAGTTGTTGGTCAAGGTCTTTTTTCAAATCATCAAACTTTGGTAAAACTACTGAGTCAGAAATAAGATATGCATATTCTTTAAGCAAATTATCGTAAACTTTTTGGTTGATGCCAGATTTTGGTACATAATATGTTTTTAGGTAAGCAAGTAAGCCATCCGCATCCATTGGATCTATCTTAACTTTGCCATTATTAAAGCCATTTGTTAAATATACCCTAAGTATGCCTTGATCAATAGATGGGGTACCATTTTCTACATATTCATCTAAGATTAGTGAAGTATCAAATAATTTCTTCTTTGCACTTTCTGGATTTGTTGTAATTCTTTTCTTTTGATTTAAAGTGCTTACATAATACTTTGAAATTTTAATGTTTTGATCGTAATTATCTTTAAGGATTTTATACTCTTCTTCCTTCTTGGTAAGTTCTTGTTTTAAATTATTAATTTCCTTATCTAAATTTGATTCTTTAGCAAAGGATGTTTGGTTACCAACTAGAGCAAAAGTAAATGCTAGAGCTAATATTCCTAAATTCTTTTTCATTATTTTATCCTTTCTATTAAATATATATCCTTATATATATTATACCTCAAGTTATTTATACCCAAAAACGAGGCCTACAAACCTTTTTATCTATATTAATTTATTGAAATTGAAAAGATAGGCATGGGCCTATCTCTCCAAAAAGTAACTATTTGATTTTAAAAATTTTCTTATTTTCTTTTTCTTGTAGCTACGATTCCAGCCATTGAAATAGCTGCAAGTGATGCTACAGAGCCAAGACCTACAACACCTGTTTTAGGGTTAGTACCTTGTTTAGCTGGTGCTTGTTTTTTCTTATCTTTTTTATCAGCTTCTTTTTTGTCTTTTTCTTTTTCGCCTTTTTTGTTAAGTTCAGCGTTTTCTTTTTCGTTTTGTTCTAGAAGATCGTTGATTTTCTTTTCAGATTCACCTAAGTCTTTGATTAGTTTATCAACTTCCTTATCATTTTCAGCTGGGGTTGATGGTTTTGTGTCTGGTGTAGAAGGTTTAACTTCTGGTTTATTTTCAGGTAATTTGTATTCTGGTTTTGTGTGAACTTCTGGTGTTCCCTTTTCTTCTTTCTTTTCTTCTGGTTTCTTTTCTTCTGGTTTTTTATTTTCAAATGGTGAAAGAACATAAGACCATCTACCATTTGCAGTTTGAACTATTTCATAGCTCTTATTTACTTTATCATTTTTAAGAACCCATTTAGCTTCTTGTTCAGCAAATTCTCTTTTAACAAAACCTACTTCATTGTTTCCAATGTCGTGTTGGTCAAATCTGTTGCTAGATTCTTTTTCTTTAGGAGCTTCTAATGGATCTGCTTTTTCAGTTATATTGAAATAAAATTTTCCATCTACACCTTTCATTACAGTGTAAGATTTGTATTCTTTCTCTTCTTTTGTTATAGATTTTTCTGCTGCGGCTTTTGCTTCAGCTTCTGTCGCATAGCCTGTTTCAGCGTGTGCTATTGAAACACCACCTGCAAGTACAAGACCTGCTGATAGAGCTACTGCTAATATTCTGTTTGATTTCATTTTATACCTCCGAAATATCCAAATAGTCATTCTTTATGCCTATATTATAACCCTATTATCGAAATAAATCAATGACTTTTTGTGGAAAATATGTGGATTTTGCTACAAAAATCTAAAATCCCTCAGATTTCCAAAACAAGATCCTATAAAAAGATTGAAAAATAGACATTGTTCTTATTAACAAATAGTAAGCTATTACTTTTGTCTTCTTAATTTATTATGCTTGAATATTATATACTAAGCACAAGAATCTAGCTTCTATATAATTGTTAATACAATAATCTTAGTCCAGCACGGGCTTTCAAGACTCGCTATATATAAACACCGCAAGAGCTGGTGGGAAGAATTTACCTAATAACGATGTAATTACAGAAGCCTCTATACACAGAACCATGAGGTCCTCTACGAGCCGGACTGGCTTGCCCTCGCAGAGCTCGAAATGGGTACTTGGTGTTTAAGTTTTTCTTTACTTATAGACTTATCTATTAGATATACGTGCTTAATCTCGCTAGTTCTCGAAATGGGCTGGAAGCTTTTTTATAAACTTACTTTCGAGCTTCGCTCGACCACTTTGCCTCTGCACCAGTCCTACCATCCATCCCCCTTCGGGGTATGGGGTTAGGGCTTCGCATGGAGGGCCCTCTATGCGCCGGAGGGCGGTCCCCTTGTCTCGAGCTTGTCGAGAGACCTATTAGTACCGCTTGGGTGTTTATTTTACTTTGAGCAGCTATTAGCTAAGCTTTTTATCTCTTTGAATATTTATGGATTAGTGTTCTTGGTTTATTTTTGACTTCTCACCATTCCTTTAGGCTTCTCGACAAGCTCGAAGCAAGGGAAGTTGTAGTATTAAGCTAATAACGATGTAAGTACAAAGCCCTCTATACACAGAACCATGAGATTTCTCGCAAAGCTCGAAATGGGGAGAATGGTGGGAAGCTTTATAAGCTTCCTTTCGAGCTTCGCTCGACCATTCCATGGAGGGTACTCAACGAGCCGGGCAGGCTTGCTTCGAGCTGCGCTCGAGTGCTCCGCACGGGCCCTCCATGAGCCGGGCAGGCTTGCTTCTTACTTATGATAAGGTTCCCCGCTTATTATCCTGTGGGCCCTGTAGATTTGTTCTAGTAGGATTACTCTCATTAGTTGGTGGGGGTAGGTCATTTTGCCGAAGGAGAGTCTGTAGTTGGACCTTTTTAATACATTTCTTCCTAGGCCGTTTGAGCCGCCTATTACTAGGACTAGGTCACGGCCCCCTCCTTCTATTTTTTCTTTTTGAATTAGCTTTGCAAATTCTATGCTATCTAGGGACTTTCCCCCTATTTCTAAGGTGATGACAAAGGAATCTTCTTTGATTTTGGCTAGGATTTTTTCACCTTCTTTTTCTTTTATCAGGTCGATTTCCTTGTCTGATAGGTTTTCTGCTGCCTTTTGGTCTGGGACTTCTACTATTTCTAGCTTGTTGTAGGCTGTCATTCTTTTTAGGTACTCATCTAGGGCCTGTCTATAGAATTTCTCCTTTATTTTGCCTACTGCTACTATTTTTATCAGCATTAGTTTTGATCTTTGGTGTAGGAATCAAAGGAGTCTCTGATTTTTGAAAAGCCTTCTTCTGCTAGGACTTGTAGGACTATGTCTTTGATGTCTGTTGTCCTATGGACTCTTTGGTTTTCTACGTGCTCATTGCCTGTTAAGAGTTTTTTTCCTATATCTTTTAGGATCATTGATATGTCTGATTGGTTTAATTGCATACCTGACCTGTCTGCTGCATTTTTGATTGACCTGGCTATTTTGTCTTGGTCATATTTTTCAAGATTACCTGATCTTTTGACTACATACTCATCCTTACCATTTATCATTGCCATGATTTGATCAAGAGGCAAGTTCTTTATGATTTGCCCTAGGTCTAGGTCTCCTATGTTGTTATTTTTCAAAAAGTCGCCTAATAATTTTAAAATATTTTCTGTCATAATTACCTTCCTTATTTATTTTCTTCTTACTTGTTTTATACCCAAAATTTCTTATTTTTATTTTGTATATTTTTGCAGACGAAATTTATTCCTATGATTTTGCAAAAATTTATGATTTATTCTCAGTACTTTTACAAAATTGGTCATAAAAACCTGCTAACAAAAGTCAAGGAGAAAAGGAAATTAATTTTACTTTTCTCCT